>NZ_JBSFUO010000010.1:0-50798 GCF_053591835.1 Streptomyces sp. NPDC002911
CTCGGACGGCACGCTGGAGTATCTGGGCCGGAATGACGAGCAGGTCAAGATCCGTGGATTCCGTATCGAACTCGGGGAGATCGAAGCGAAACTCGCCGAACACCCCGCCGTACGCTCCTGTGCCGTGCTGGCCCGGGAGGACCAGCCCGGCGAGAGGCAACTGGTGGCCTACGTCGTCCTGACCGACGCCCCCTCCGACGACGACTTCTCCGGTGGTGCCCCCTCCGTCGACGGGCCGGGCACACCCGACCACCGCGCCGAACTCGCGCGCCACCTGCGGCGGACGCTCCCCGACTACATGGTTCCCGGCGCCTTCGTGGCGCTGGAGCGGCTGCCGATCACTTCCAACGGCAAGCTCGACCGCAAGGCGCTTCCCGCTCCGGCGATCGACGCCTACGCCCAGCGTGACTACGCGCCGCCCAGGACCGCCACCGAGCGGATCCTCAGCTCCGCCTGGGCCGAGCTGATGGGCTTCGACGAGGAACGCGTCAGCACCCACGACAACTTCTTCGCGCTGGGCGGGCACTCCCTGCTCATCACCGTCCTGATAGCCCGGCTCAAGGAACACGGGCTGGACGTCACCGTACGCAGCGTCTTCGACAGCCCCACGCTGGCCGACCTGGCAGCCGAGATCGACCGAGGGACGGGCGGCGGCCCCGCCTACCAGGTTCCGGAGAACCCGATCCCGCCCGACTGCGAGCGGATCACCCCGCAGATGCTGCCGCTGATCCGGCTCGGCCAGGCCGAGATCGACTCCGTCGTGGAGAAGGTGCCCGGCGGCGCTCCCAACGTGCAGGACATCTACCCGCTCGTACCGTCGCAGGAAGGCATCCTCTTCCATCACCTGATGGATCCCGCGAACGACCCGTACGTCATCCCGATCCTGCTCGTCGCCCCCGACCAGCAGGTGTGCGACTCCTTCGTGGCCGCTCTCCAGGCGTTGGTGGACCGCCATGACGTGATGCGCACCGCCGTGCTCACCGAGGGCCTGCCCGAACCGGTACAGGTCGTGCTGCGTGACGTACGCCTGGAGGTCGAGCGGCTGACCCTCGACCCGGACGAGGACGCCGAGCGGCAGGCCCGCGCCCGGCTGTCCCGACCGGGCGCCATGAGGCTGGACCGGGCGCCGCTCCTGCGGCTCGAGGTCGCCGCCGACCGGCACTCGGCACAGCACTACCTGCTCCTGAGCGTGCACCACCTCATCGAGGACGCGACGTCCCTGCGGCTCATCCTCGACGAACTGACGGCCCACATGGCCGGCCGTCCGGAGCGACTGGCCCCGCCCCCGGCCTACCGCGACTTCGTCGGCCACACCCTGCACCAGCTGGCCTCCAACGACGCGGAGGCATTCTTCCGTCAGGAGCTGGGCGACGTCACCGAGCCGACCACACCGTTCCAGCTGGTGGACGTGCACGGCGACGGAAGCCGGGTCCGCGACCTGCGCCGCTCGCTCCCCGCCGGCCTGACACGCGACCTGCGCGCGCAGGCCCGCCGCCTGCGCATCAGCCCCGCGGGCCTCTTCCACGCGGCGTGGGCCCTGGTGGCCGGGGCCACCAGCGGGCGCGACGACGTGGTGTTCGGCACCGTCCTGTCCGGACGGCTCCAAGGCGTACCCGGTGTCGAGCGGATGCTGGGCAACTTCATCAACACCCTGCCCCTGCGGGTACAGCTGGGTGACCGCAGCGTCCAGGAGCTGGTGTCCGACGTCGACACCCGCCTGAAGGAACTGGTCTCCTACGAGCAGAGCGCGCTCACCCTGGCCCAGCGGTCCAGCGGTCTGGACAGCGACGCCACCCTGTTCAGTTCGATGATCAACTACCGGTACTTCGAGCCCCGCCGGGACGACGAGGGCCCGGCCACCCTGGAGGATCTGGGCATCCGCTGGCTGGGCTCCCTGGACCGCACCAACTACCCGGTCGGTGTGTCGGTCGACGACACCGGGACCGAACTCTCCCTGAACGCGCAGGTCGACGCCACCCTCTCGCCGGACGCGGTCCTGGGGTACGTGGAAGCCGCGCTGTCCGGGATCGTCGCCGCGCTGGCCGACGACGACGGAGCCGGCATCCGGGCGCTCGACATCGACGTCGTCCCGCCCACGGAGCGCCACCGTCTGCTGACCGAGTGGAACGACACCGCCAAGCCCTACCCCGACGACCACTGCCTGTCCGAGCTCTTCGAGGAGCAGGTGCGCGAGCGGCCGGACGCCGTCGCCGTCGAGTACGGCGACCAGCGCCTGACCTACGCGCAGACCAACGCCCGCGCCAACCGTGTCGCCCACTACCTGCGGGAACAGGGCGTGGGCCCGGACACCCTCGTCGGCCTGTGCGCACAGCGCTCGCCGGAGATGGTGGTCGGGCTGCTCGGCATCCTCAAGGCGGGCGGGGCCTACGTCCCCATCGACCCGGGCTACCCCCAGGAACGCATACGCACCCTGGTCGTCAGCTCCGGCGTGGAGATCGTGCTCAGCCAGTCGACCCAGCCGGACTCACTCCTCGAAGGCACCTCGGACGGCGTCAGCCCCCAGGTCGTCCACCTGGACACCGGGGAACGCGCCGACGACCGCGCCCAGGTGCTCTCCGGCCGGCCGGAGAGCGACCTGACCCGGGCGGAGCTGGGGCTCACCCCCGACCACCTCGCCTACGTCATCTTCACCTCCGGTTCCACCGGGCTACCCAAGGGTGTCCTCGTGGAACAGCGCGGCGTCGTCCGTCTGGTGCGCAATCCCGACTACTTCCCGACCACCTCCGCCACCGTCATGCTCCACCACTCGTCGATCTCGTTCGACGTGGGCTCGCAGGAGGTCCTCGGCCCGCTGCTGTCCGGCGGCCGGCTGGTCCTGCACGACGGCGACTCCAAGGACGTAGGCCGTCTGCTCGACCGGGTGGAGCGCTCCGGCGTCACCATGATGGCCCTGTCGGCGGCCTTCCTCCCGGCCTTCGCGGAGGCCGCACAGGGGCGGAGCCTGGCGCTGGAGTACCTGGGCGTGGGTGGCGAGGCGTTCTCCGCGAAGGACGTACGCCGGCTCCACCGGGCATACCCCGGGCTGACCGTCGTCAACGCCTACGGCCCCACCGAGAACAGCATCGCCTCCACCTGCCACGTCATTCCCCGGGACATCGCCGAGGACGCCGTCATCCCGATCGGCAGGCCCATCGCCCAATCCACCGCGTACGTGCTCGACGCGGGTCTGCGGCCGGTGCCGTGCGGTGTCGTGGGAGAACTGTGCGTGGGCGGCCCCGGTGTGGCACGCGGCTATCTCGACAACCCGGAGCTCGCCGGGCTCCGGTTCGTCACCGACCCCTTCGCCGACGAGCCCGGCGCCCGGCTGTACCGCACGGGCGACCTGGCCCGATGGCTGCCCGACGGCACCCTGGAGTTCATCGGCCGTGCCGACGACCAGGTGAAGGTGCGGGGTTTCCGCGTCGAGCTCGGCGAGATCGAGAACGCGCTGCTGTCCCATTCCTCCGTACGGAGCGCCGTCGTCACCACCCAGGCCGCGGGCGAGACCAAGAGGCTCGTCGCGTACGTACGGCCCACGTCGGAATGGCTCGACACCACGGCCCGGGACCAGAACGCCGAACGCCTCGAGCAGTGGCAGGAGCTCTTCGAGGACCAGTACTCCGGCCCGGCCGAGGACGACGCCACCGACGGGCCCAGCCTGATCGGCTGGAACAGCAGCTACACCGGGGAGCCCGTCCCCGAGGCCGAGATGGGCGAGTGGATCGACGGCACGGTCCGCCAGATCGAAGCGTTCCGGCCCCGGCGCCTGCTGGAGGTCGGCTGCGGAACCGGACTCCTCCTCTTCCGCTACGCCGAAGCCTGCGAAGCGGTGCACGCGTTCGACATCTCCGCCTCGGCCCTGGCCGGGGTACGTCGCGGGGTCGACCGCCGCGGCTGGTCCCACGTCACCCTCAGCCAGGGTGACGCCCGGTCCGTGACCGTGCCTCCGGGGACGGAGAAGTTCGACACCGTCGTCGTCAACTCCGTCGTGCAGTACTTCCCGAACCGGCTGTATCTGGAGGAGGTGATCGAGCGTCTGCTCCCCCTCGTCGCGGACGGCGGCCGGATCATGATCGGGGACGTCAGGAACCTCGATCTGTTCTCCGCCCACGTCGGCGCCGTGGAACGCAGCCGGCTGCCCGTGCGCACCTCCGTCGGCACGCTCGCCCGGCAGGTGCAGCGCCGCCGCCAGCAGGAGACCGAACTGCTGGTCAGCCCCAGCTACTTCGCGGCACTCACCGACCGCTTCCCCCGGATCGGCTCCGTCGACCTCACGGTCAAGCGCGGACTGGGCGACAACGAGATGCTCAGCTACCGCTACGACGTCGTCCTGACCAAGGGCGCCGCCGCGCCGCCCGAGAACCTGCCGTGGCTGACCGCCACCACCCCCGGTGAGCTGCGCACCCTCCTGGAAGACGGCGGGCACCCCCGCTTCGGCGTCACCGGACTGGTCAACCCGAAGGTCGCCGAGGACGTCCGCGTCAGCCGGGGCCTGGCCCGCTGGCCCTCCCGGACGCAGGTGGAGCCCCTCGCCGGCGCCTCACGCCTCTCCGACGACGCCGCCGCGCAGGTGCGGGAGCTCGAAGCCGTACTCCGGTACGCCGAGGAGCTCGGCCACCACGTCGCGGTGACCTGGTCCCAGGACCGGCTGGACGGCCTCGACGTGATTCTCGCCAAGGGGGAGCCGCCCCGTGCGCGGGCCCGTGAGGACTACCGCCGGTCGTACCTGGCGAACGTCCCGCAGATCGCCGGCACCGGCCAGGAGATGACCCGGACGCTCAAGGAGCACCTGTCCGGCAAGGTGCCCGAGTACATGGTGCCCAGCGTCTTCGTGGCACTCGAGGAGTTGCCCCTGACCCCCAACGGCAAGGTCGACAAGCAGGCGCTCCCCACGCCAGACGAGGCCGATGTGCACAAGGAGGTGTACGTCGCACCGCGCAGCGCCACCGAGCTCGTCCTGTGCCGGCTGGTCCAGGACGTCCTCGGGCTGGAGCGCGTCGGCCTCCAGGACGGCTTCTTCGACCTGGGCGGTCACTCCCTCCTCGCCACCCGTCTCACCATCCGGGTGAAGCAGGGGACGGGCAAGGAATTGCCGCTCCAGACGATCCTCTCCGGCGCCACCATCGGCGAGATGGCCGAGGCACTGGACGCCGCACCGAGCACCGCCCCGGCGCGGAGCGTCCCGCTTCTGCCCGTCACCGACGGCGCCGAGGCGGTCCCGCTCTCGTTCCAGCAGAGCGAACTGTGGTTCCTCAACCCGCACGAGCACCTGGGATCGGCGTACGACAACGTACAGATGGCCTACCGGATCATCGGCAGGCTGGACGCCCGTTCCTACGCGGGCGCGTTCGAGGCGCTCGTCGCCCGCCACGCGATCCTGCGCACCAGCTACGTGCGGTGCGGCGACTCCCTCACCCAGCGCGTGAACGACGTGTCCGGCTTCTCCGTGGCCTTCGAGGAGGTCACCGGTGACAGCGCGGTCGCCGAACTGCTGCGGGCCGAGCGGGTACGGCCGTTCGCCCCTGACGACCGGCACATGCTGCGCGTCCACCTCCTGACCCTGTCGGAGTACGAGCACGTCGCCGTGGTGACCAGGCCGTGGGGCATCTTCGACGGCTGGTCCACCGGCATATTCGTGGCCGAACTGAACGCCGCCTACCGGGCGCTGAGCCGGGGGGAGAAGCCGTCCCTGCCGGAGCTGCCCGTGCAGTACCCGGACTTCGCCCACTGGCAGCTGCGCGCGGTGGACGAGGCGGCCCGCGAGGAGCAGAGGGCGTACTGGCGCTCCCAGCTTGCCGCACTGCCGACGTGCACGTCGCTGCGCACCGACTACCGACGGCCCCCGGTCAAGTCGTACCAGGGGTCGGCGGTCGAGCTGAAGGTCCCCTCGGAGGTGCTCGGGCAGCTCCACCGCTTCAGCCAGGAGCAGGGCGGCACGCTCTACATGACGCTCCTGTCGGCGTACGCGGCGCTGCTCGGCGCGTACACCCCGGACCGCGAACTCGCGATCGGTTCCCCGGTCACCAACCGGCCCCTGCCGGAGCTGGAACGGCTCGTCGGCTACTTCATCAACGTACTGGTGATGCGGCTCGACGTGACCGCCGGCCAGGGCTTCGGCGAACTGCTGGGACAGGCCAAGCGGGTCACGGCCGCGGCCCATGAGCACAAGGACATTCCCTTCGCGGACCTGGCCCGGGAGCTCGTACCGAAGCCGGACCCCGCCCACACCCCGCTGTTCCAGATCATGTTCAACCTGGTGCCGGCGGCCGGACCCGCACCGCGGGACGAGGAGGCCGGGCACCTGGCGTTCGTGCCGCTGCGGACCGACAGCGGAGTGGCGAAGTTCGACCTCAACCTCGTCGTCCGGGAGACACCCGCGGGACTGCACGGATACCTGGAGTACAGCACCGACCTGTTCGCCAGGGAGACGATCGAGGAAATGGCGGCCACCTATGAGAGGTTGCTGCTCAAGATGGTGACGAATCCCGGGGCGAGCGTCTCGCAGCTGCGTGAAGCGGCGGCGGACAGCTCTCTCGGATAGGTCACCACCCCACCCCTGTCCGTCGTATTCACAGATTGCTGGTGCGCATATGACCAAGGAAGAAGTCTTTCCGCTGATTACCGAAGCGGTCCGCGAGATCCTCCCCGAACTCGCCGACCACACCTTCCGGTATTCCGATTCCCTGGAGGATCTCGGCGCGAACTCCATGGACCGCGCGGAGATAGTGATGACCGTGCTGGAGGAGATGGACCTGGAGATACCGCTGGTCGACACCTACGGCCCGCGGAATCTGGGCGAACTCGCCGAGCGGCTGAGCGAAAAAGCAGCGGTCAGGGCCGGGTGACATGAGGGACTCCGGCGGCAACCCTGCCACCGCCGACATCGCCGCCACCACGGATTGCGCCGACCCCGAACTCGTGGTCACCGGGCTGGGCGTCACCAGCGCCATCGGCCAGGGCAAGGACGCCTTCGCACGGGGCCTGTTCGCCGGGGACCATGGATTCGCGGTCATGGACCGCCCCGGCCGGCAGCTCGGCACCCGGTTCGTGGGCGCCGAGATACCGAGGCTGGAGCCCACCACCCGGCTGGCAGCGCGGGACCTGCGGACCGTCTCCCTCACCGGACAGGCCGCCCTGGTCACCCTCGAAGAGGCATGGACCGAGGCCCGGCTGGACGAGTTCGACCCCGAGCGGATCGGCCTCGTCATCGGAGGCAGCAATCTCCAGCAGCGGGAACAGGTCCTGGCGCACGACAGGCACCGGGCCAAGCCGCGCTTCCTGCGGCCCCGCTACGGCATGTCCTTCCTGGACACGGACCTGTGCGGGCTGTGCACCAGCGCGTTCTCCGTTCGCGGCTTCGCCCACACCGTGGGCGGAGCCTCGGCGAGCGGCCAGCTCGCGATCATCGAGGCGGCGGAGGCGGTCGCCTCCGGCCGGGTCGACGTCTGCATCGCTGTGGGCGCGCTGGCGGACCTGTCGTACTGGGAGCTGCTGGGGCTGCAATCGATGGGCGCCATGGCGTCCGAGGAGAGCGCGCACGCCCCCGGCCTGGCCTGCCGGCCCTTCGACCGGCAGCGGGCCGGCTTCGTCTTCGGCGAGGCGTGCGGCGCGCTGGTCATCGAGCGCCGGGGCGCCCGGCCGGGGCAGGAGGACACCCTCTACGCGCGGCTCAGCGGCTGGTCGGTGCAGTTGGACGGCAACCGCAACCCCGATCCCTCCCTGGACGGCGAGATCCGGGCGATCCGCCAGGCCCTCGACCGGGCCGGGTTGACCGCCGACGCCATCGACTACGTCAACCCTCACGGCACCGCCTCCCACGTCGGAGACGAGACGGAGGTGGCGGCGCTGCGGGCCTGCGGCCTCACGCATGCCGCGATCAACGCCACGAAGTCGATCACCGGTCACGGTCTGACGGCGGCCGGGGCCGTGGAGGCGGTCGCCACGCTCCTCCAGATGAAGCTCGGACGACTGCACCCGACCCGCAATCTCACCGACCCGATCGACGCGTCCCTGCGCTGGGTGCGCGACGAGGCCGTAGAGGCCGAGGTCCGCCACTGCCTGAACCTGAGCATGGGCTTCGGTGGCATCAACACCGCACTGTGCATGAGCGCATGCGGCTCATAGAGAGCAGATGAACGTACGTCATGTCCCGCGTCGGTATCGAAGCGATGAATGTGTTTGGCGGCTCGGCAGTGCTCGACGTCATGCAGCTGGCGAAGCACCGGGAGCTCGACCTCCCGAGACTGAACAACCTGATGATGAAGGAGAAGACCGTCGCGCTGCCGTTCGAGGACCCGGTGACCTTCGGGGCCAACGCGGCCAGGCCGATCCTCGACCGGATGAGCGCGGCGGAGAAGGACAGCATCGAGCTGCTGATCACCTGCACCGAGTCCGGCTTCGACTTCTCGAAGTCGGCCAGCACCTATCTGCACGACCAGCTCGGACTGAGCCGCAACTGCCGGATGTTCGAGCTGAAGCAGGCATGCTACGCCGGCACGGCCGGGCTGCAGATGGCCTGCAACCTGATCCTTTCCGGCACCTCACCGGGCGCCAAGGCCCTGGTGATCGCCACGGACATCTCGCGCTACATCCTCGAGGACGGCGACGACGCGGCAGCGCAGGACTGGGCCTACGCGGAGCCGAGCGGCGGCGCGGGCGCGGTGGCCATGCTGATCAGCGACACCCCGCACGTCTTCCAGCTCGACGTCGGCGCCAGTGGCTACTACGGCTACGAGGTCATGGACACCTGCCGTCCGGCGCCGGACAGCGAGGCGGGCGACGTGGACCTGTCCCTGATGTCGTACCTGGACTGCTGTGAGAAGGCATACCTGGCGTACGAGGGCAAGGTGGAGGGCGCCGACTACCGTGACTCCTTCCAGTACCTCGCCTTCCACACTCCTTTCGGAGGCATGGTCAAGGGTGCCCACCGCACGATGATGCGCAAGGTCGCCAAGGCCAAGGGCGCCGAGATCGCCGAGGACTTCGAACGGCGCGTCATGCCCGGTCTGACCTACTGCCGCCGCGTCGGGAACATCATGGGCGCGACGGTCTTCCTCTCGCTGGCCGGCACCGTCTGCAACGGCCGCTTCGACTCACCCCAGCGCCTCGGCCTGTTCTCGTACGGATCCGGCTGCTGCTCCGAGTTCTACAGCGGCGTGGTGACTCCCGACGGCGCGGCGCGGCTGAGGGACATGGGGATCGAGGGTCACCTGGACGCCCGCTACCAGCTGTCCCTCGACGAGTACGACGCGCTCCTCCGGGAGAGCGAGTTCGTCCGGGTCGGCACCCGCGACACCGTTGTCAACCAGGAGTACGTCCCCCGCACCCGGCGCGGCACGGGGTCGGCTCCGCGCCTCGTACTGAAGGCGATCAAGGAGTTCCACCGGGAGTACGCATGGATCGACTGACTTACTCCACCCTGCGGGTGCGCGAGGAGGGCAGCGTGCTGTTCGCGCGCATCCACCGGCCGGAGGCGGGCAACGCCATCAACGCCGACCTCGTGCACGAGCTGAACGACGTCTTCACCAGGGCATCGGCCTCCCCGGCCGTCACCGTCGTCGTCCTCGAAGGGCTGCCCGAGGTGTTCTGCTTCGGTGCGGACTTCCACGCGATCAGCGCGGCGGCCCGCCAGGGCCAGGACACGGCGTTCAACCCCGAGCACATGTTCGAGCTCTTTCGGCGGATGGCGTACGGGGACGTCCTCACCATCGCCCACGTCCGGGGCAGGGCGAACGCGGGCGGAGTGGGCCTGGTGGCGGCGAGCGATGTGGTGATCGCGGACGAAAGCGCCTCGTTCAGCCTCTCCGAGCTGCTGTTCGGGCTGATACCGGCCGTCGTGCTGCCGTACCTGATCCGCCGGACCGGCTTCCAGCGCGCCCACTACCTTGCCGGTACGACCCAGACCATCCACGCCCGGCAGGCGCACGAATGGGGGCTGGTCGACGCCCTCGGCGCGGACAGCGACGCGCTGGTGCGCCGCCATCTGCAACGTCTGGGCCACCTTTCCAAGAAGGGCGTCGCGCGCTACAAGGCGTACCTGCGGGAACTGTCCCCGATCTCCGAGCACACCAAGGGCGTCGCACTGGCCACCAATCGTGAGGTGTTCGCGGACCCCGACAACGTGCGGGCGATCCGGCGTTACGCGGAGCGTGGCGTCTTCCCCTGGGAGGACAGCGCCACGGCTGACCCGCCCGCCCCCTCGCCGGGCTCCACCCCCGGCGTGTCCACGGAACAGGCCCCGGCCGACCAGGACGAGCAGCCCGCCCCGCCAGGCCCGCGGGCCCCATCGACCGAGGACACCGTGGAACCACAGCACCACCACCCCACCGAAAGGTTCGCCGTCCCGCCCCAGGCTCTCGGCAACCCCCGATTCCGCGAGACGCACGGCATCGACTACAACTACGCCGCGGGCGCGATGTACAAGGGCATCGCCTCGGCCGAACTCGTCACCGCCCTCGGCAACGCCGGAATGCTGGGCTTCTTCGGCACCGGCGGACTCACCCCGGACGTCATCGACGACGCGATCACGCGGATCAAGCGGGACCTGCGCCCCGGTCGCGCCTACGGCATGAACCTGCTCAGCAACCCCCAGGAGCCCGAGCTGGAAATGCGTACGGTGGAGCTCTACCTGCGCCATGGGGTCCGCTCCGTCGAGGCATCGGCCTACGTCCGGCCGACCCTCCCGCTCGTGCGTTACCGGCTGGCGGGGCTCGGCACGGACGGCGACGGCCGGATACGGCAGGACCACCACATCGTCGCGAAGGTGTCGCGTACCGAGGTCGCGGAGCGGTTCCTGCGCCCGGCGCCGGCGGAACTGGTCCGCCAACTGCTCGACCGCGGTCTGATCACCCCCGAGCAGGCGGAGCTCGGCGCACGTGTCCCGCTCGCCCAGGACCTCTGTGTGGAGGCCGACTCCGCAGGCCACACCGACGGCGGCAACGCCTATGTGCTGATGCCCGTGATGCGCGCCCTGCGCGACCGGGTGTGCCGCGAGCAGACATACCCCCCCGAAGCCGAGGTCCGCGTCGGAGCGGCGGGCGGCATCGGTTCCCCGGAGGCGGCGCTCGCGGCGTTCACCCTGGGCGCCGAGTTCATCGTGACCGGCTCCATCAACCAGTGCACCGTGGAGGCCGGCACCAGCGACGCCGTCAAGGACATCCTCCAGGACCTCGGCGCCCACGACACGGACTACGCCCCCGCCGGCGACATGTTCGAGGTCGGCGCCAGGGTGCAGGCCGTGAGGAAGGGGACCTTCTTCCCGGCCCGTGCCCAGAAGCTGTACGAGCTGTACCTGCGGCACGACGCGATCGAGGAGCTCGACGCCCGGACCCGGGCCACGCTGGAGGACAAGTACTTCAAGCGCTCGATCGACGAGGTGTGGGAGGAGACCCGCGCCCATCTGGCCCAGCGCTTCCCGGACCGGCTCGCGGAGGCCGAGCGGAACCCCAAGCAGAGGATGGCGCTCGTCTTCCGCTGGTACTTCGTCCACTCCACCCGGCTGGCCATGAGGGGCAGCACCACCCAGCGGGTCGACTACCAGATCCACTGCGGCCCCGCGATGGGCGCCTTCAACAGCTGGGTGAAGGGCACCGACCTGGAACCCTGGCGCAGCCGCAGAGCCGACGTCATCGCGGAGCGACTCCTGCGGGAGACCGCCGCACTGCTCGGCCGGCGTCTCGGCGAGTACGCCGCACACGGCACGCGCGCCGCCCCCGCCCTCCACGGCGAACCAGTCATTCCCGCGACGACAGCTGAGTGATCACATGAAGTCAGTGTATGTATTTCCCGGACAGGGCTCGCAGCGCAAGGGCATGGGCGAGGGGCTGTTCGAGAAGTTCCCGGACCTGATGGCCCAGGCGGACGACGTTCTCGGCTACTCGCTCCGGGAACTGTGCCTCCACGACCCTGACCGGGTGCTGGGCAGGACGGAGTACACCCAGCCCGCCCTCTACGCGGTCAGCGCCCTGCAGTACCTGGACCGCGTCGCCTCCGGCGAGGAGCTGCCGGCCGTCGTGGCCGGACACAGCCTCGGGGAGTACTGCGCCCTGTTCGCCGCCGGTGCCTTCGACTTCGCCACCGGACTCGACCTGGTGCGCAAGCGCGGCGAGTTGATGAGCCGGGCTCCCAAGGGCGCGATGGCCGCCGTGGTGAACCTGGACCAGGAGCGGGTGGCCGAGGTCCTGGCCGGTCTGCCCTACCGCGGCATCGACATCGCCAACATCAACTCACGTCAGCAGTGCATCATCTCCGGCGACTACGACGAAGTCCTCGCACCCGACGTCCGCGCCGCCTACACGGAGGCCGGAGCCGCCTTCATCCCCCTCCACGTGAGCGCCGCCTTCCACTCGCGCTGCATGACCGAGGTGCAGGACGAGTTCGCCCGCCATCTCTCCGGATTCCGGCTCGGTACCCTCACGATCCCCGTGGTCGCCAACCTCACGGCCCGGCCGTACCCCACCACCGGTTACGCGGACCTGCTCGTCCAGCAGATATCAAGCCCTGTCAGGTGGTACGAATCGGTCTCCTGGCTGATGGGCCAGGGGCACCACGACTTCCACGAGATCGGCCCGGGCAACGTACTGACCAAGCTCACCGACAAGATCCGCCGGGATCCCCTGCCGTTCGACGAGGCTCCGCCCGCCCCGCGCCGGACGAGGCAGCGGCCCGAAGTCGTCTTCATGTACGGGGGACAGGGCACCCAGTACCACCGGATGGGGCAGCAGCTGTACGACACGCATCCGGTGTTCCGGGACGCCATGGACCGGTGCGACGAGCTGTACGAGGCGGCCAACGGCACCTCACTCGTGGCCGCCATCCACGACACCACCCGACGGGGCCAGGACTTCGACGACATCCTGCAGACGCACGCCGCCCTCTACAGCATCGGATGGAGCCTGACCGAGGCACTGCGCGACGAGGGCTTCCACCCCGACGCGGTGCTCGGCCACAGCCTGGGCGAGTACATCGCCGCGACCGTGGCCGGGGCGATGTCCTTCGAGGACGGCCTGGACCTCGTCATGCGGCAGGCCCATCTGCTGAAGTCGCGCTGCCGCCCCGGCGGCATGCTCAGTGTCCTCGCCCCACCGGACCTCTACCAGCGGCGACGTGACCTGTTCGCCGGCCTGTCACTGGCGGGCGTCAACTACGCGGGGGAGTCCACGGGCAACTTCGTCGTCAGCGGCGAGAGCGAGCGGATCGTCGAGGCGCGCACGGCGCTGGACGAGGAGGGGGTGATCGCCGTCGGACTGCCCGTCCGGTACGCGTTCCACTCCAACCTCCTCGACGACGTCCGCCACGAGTGCCGCGGCCTCGGCCGTGCCGTGCCGGCCGGCCGGCCGCAGTTGCCGGTCTACTCCTGCGCCTACGCGGGGAAGCTGGAGAGCGACTCGCTGGAGAGCTGGGACACCTACGTCTGGGACGTGATCCGTGGCCGGGTGCGCTTCGACGAGCTGATGGCCACCTCGTTCCGCTCCCCGCGCCGGCACTACTTCGTGGACCTCAGCGCCAGCGGCTCCTTCGTCAACTTCCTGAAGCACGGCTACGGACCCGACCACCGGGGTGCGTCCGCGATCAACCAGTTCGGGAACAACACCGCGTCGATGGCCAAGCTGCGCGAGGGACTGCTCTCCGTCACCGGGGAGGACACCCCCGCCCTGGTGTGAGGCGGCACCGCGAAAGGGCCCACCGGACGACCCGGTGAGCCCTTCGTGGTATCCGCTCAGGGGCCCGCTCAGCCGACCGACACCGGCAGCGAGGCCGGACCGCGCACGTTGATACGGCCGTTCCACGTCACATCGCCGTCGAGGGCCAGCTTCGGGAACCGCCCCAGCATCCGCTCGAAGGTGATACTCGCCTCCAGCCGAGCCAGCGAAGCCCCCAGGCAGTGGTGCGAACCGGAACCGAACGAGACGTGCCCCCGGGCGCCCTCCCGGTCCAGGCGCAGGGTGTCAGCGTCCGGACCCCAGTGCAGCTCGTCCCGGTTCGCCGAGGCCAGGCCCGCGATCACGAACGAACCGGCAGGGATCTCGACCCCGCTGAGCACGGTGGGCTCGACGGTGATCCGCCGGCTCGACTGGAGCGGGCTGTCGTAACGGAGCAGCTCGTCGACGGCGTTCGTCATCAAGGAGACGTCCGAGCGCAGCGCGGCGAACTGGCCGGGGTGGCGCAGCAGCGCCAGCGTGCCGCCGGCGAGCAGATTCACCGTGGTCTCGTGACCCGCGATGTAGAGCAGCAGGATCTGGGCGACCAGTTCGTCGTCGCTGAGCGCGTCGCCGTCCTCCTCCGCCTCGATCAGAGCCGTCATCAGGTCGTCGGAGGGATTACGGCGCTTCCAGGCGATCATCTCGGCGGTGATCCCGGCGAGCTCCTCGTCCGCCGCCTCGATCGCCTGCATCAGGCCCGGGTCCGCGACCGGTTCGAGGGAGCGGACCATCGTGCCGCTCAGCTCGCGGATCCGCGCATGGTCGGTGGACGGCGCGCCCAGCATTTCCGCGATCACGGTGAACGGCAGCGGAGAGGCCAGTGCGGGAACCAGATCCGCCCGGCCCTCGTCGGCGACCCGGTCCAGCATCCCGTCGACGAGTTCGCCGATGCGCGGCGCGAGCGCCTGGATCGACTTCGGCGTGAAGGCCTTCTGCACCAGCTTGCGCAGTCGCGTGTGATCCGGTGCGTCCCGGTCGATCATCGAGAAGCCGTCGATGAGCGGCGTCTTGCGCGACTCGTCCTTCTGCCGCAGGTTGACCATCGCACCCGAGGTGACGTTGCGCAGCTCGACCGACGCACCGGAACGCAGGAGCGCCGAAACGTCCTCGTACCGGGTGATGACCCAGAACCCCATCGGGTGGGCGTAGACCGGAGCCGCCTGCCGCAGCAGGGCGTACTGCGGATAGGGATTGTCGGTGAAACCCTCGGCGAACGGATTGAACAGTGGTATCTGTTCACTCGGGAGAGCTTCCCCGGGCATCTCTGCTCCTCTGTCGCGTGACGTGCATCAGTTGACGCTGAGACAGAGTAGACGCGGCCCATGGTCCGGTCTTACCCGGGGCCGCGGGAGCACCAGGTCAGGCCGCGTGCGGCGGCCGAACGGGGGAGCGGACGGCAGGTCCCCGCCCGGTGCGCGAAGGTGGCCTGCGCGCGCCGGCGGAGCCGTGCCGAGGTCCGGGCTCTACGCGGTCCAGTGACCGGGCCGCTGGAGGGCCGCCGGGATCTTCGTCGCCCCGTCACCCCGGGCGGCGTTGAGCTGCGGCTGCGTGAGGAACAGGGCTCCCGTCAGGTCCGCCCCGCACAGGTTCGCGTCCCGCAGGTCCGCACCGATGAGGTCCGCCTCCCGCAGGTCCGCGCCCGACAGGTCGGCGGCGATCAGATAGGCGCCGCGCATGCTGGCCCCGCGCAGCTTGGCGCTCCGCATGCGCTTGCCCATGAGGTCGGCACCCCGGTGGTCCTTCTTACGGCCGGGCACGTCGGCGCGGGCGAGCTCGCTGGCCCGCAGCAGCAGCCCGTTCACCTCCCCGCGCAACGCCATCACGTCGACGGCGAGCAGCGACTCCGCCGTGTCCCGGGTCATCGCGTCGATCCGGTCGTAGAAGCGACGCAGATCGCGGTGGACGGGCCGGGCGGCCGGGAGGTCCATGGACTCGGCGATGTACCGCAGCAGCTCGTGCAAGTGCCGCATGACCGGGAAGACCTCGTACATCGTGCCGGCCGAAGCCGGATCTTCCCGCCAGCTGCGGCCCTCGAAAGTAACCTGGGAGACCTTCTGCCCGGCCCCGAAGCAGTCGAAGACCGTGCAGCCGTTGTAACCGCTGTCGCGCAGCCGCTCGTGGATACCGCAGCGGAAGTCCTGCTGGAGGTTGCTGCACGGGGTCCCGGCGGCCTTGTCCGCGGCGAAGTCCGCCGAGCGAGTGAAGGTGAGCGCCACGCAGCACAGGCCGAAGCAGTTCCCGCAGTCGGCCTGCAGGTCGGGGTTGGCGGCGTTCGGGGTGTGCTGGGACAAAACGGCGGCTCTCCTGGTGAGGCGGGGCGGTGGACCACGTGAACCCCCTGCGACGTCCGGCCCTGCGCACGGGGAAGGCAGCCTCCCACCCTACTCCGGTCCCGTGCGCCGTTACCACTTGCCTCCCGCCGGCCCCCGCCCGCCTCCGGGGCAACGGGCGCGACGCCCGCCCGGTCGGTGCGGACGAGGACGGTGGGCCGGGCGCCGCGCCTCGACAGCACGTTCTGCCCCCCGCCAGGACGTACCTGCCGTATCCACGCCACAGGGACGGCGAGACGCGTTCACCGCACGCCGCCGGTGAGCAGCACACCCACCGGTGCCATGGGCGGTCGCCCGGTCCTGGCCGGCCCCACGCCGAAGCCATCTGTCACTCTTCGTAGCCCGGTATCTCGCAGCGCGGATGACGGCTGTGCCACGTGCCCCGGATGTGGTGGGTCTCACTGGATCGCGTGACTTTCGGCAGTGGCGCCCGGCGGGCTGCCCGGTCCGGTCGTTGTGCCAGGTCGCCGCTGTGCGTGCGAGGATCCGGCACAGGACCCCGGCTGACACCGTGGAGGCACTCCGGCAGCGCCTGGCGTTCCTCGGCGCGTACGGCGGGGAGCCAGGCCGTGGGGGGCTCGGAGCCGGCCGGGAGGCGGACGCGGAACCAGCTGGTGGACCGCCGGTCCTCCTCGTCGATGATGGGCTCCCCGTCGGGCACCTGGCAGTCGGCGGTGAGAACGTCGCCGTGCCACACCCGGGTCGGTACGACGTTCCCCGCGGTGTAGGGCTGCACGGGATCGATCGCCAGACCCAAGCTGCACCGCGGGTCCCGGTCGACCCGCTCCTGGCAGCCCCGCTCCGCGTTGTACACCCGGACCGTGCCGGGCGGCGCGGCCGGCGTCGTCCGTACCCCGTCCGAGCACAGGGTCGCGCCGGCGATCCCGCACAGCGCGGTGGCCAGGAAGGCGGCGCGGGCCCGGCCGCCCAGCGGTCCCGCCCCCGCCCCGGGCGTCTCCCGGTGGGCGGCGATGCGGGCGAGCAGGCTCTCGGCGGTGTGGGGGGCGCGGGTCTCGTGGGTCGGGGCGAGGCAGTCGGCGGCCAGCGCGCGCCAGAACGGCGGCACGGCGTGGTCCATGCGCAGCGGCGCACGCCCCTCGCCGTACTCCTGGACCGCGGCGCCCCGCGCCACGGGTGTGGCCCCGGCGAACGGTGAGGCGCCGGACGCGAACACCTCGTGGATGACGATGCCCAGTGCCCAGATGTCCGCGGTCGGCCGGACCCGCACGCCGCGTTCGCCGAGAGGCGCCCTCCAGCGCTCGGGCGGGAAGTAGTCCAGGGTGCCCATGGGAGGCGCGTACCCGTGTGTCCCCGTCAGCTCGGTGGCGAGGCCGAAGTCCGAGAGCTTCACGGAGCGGTCCCTGGCCAACAGGACGTTCTCCGGCTTGAGATCGGCATGGACCCAGCCCGACCGGTGGAGGTGGGCGAGTCCCTCGCAGACACCCGCGATCAGCCGGCCGCGATCGGCCTCGGGCACGCCCGCGTCGACCAGTTCCCGCAGACTGCCGACGGCCCGTTCCATGACCAGCACGATCGCACCCTCCAGGGCGGGGCGGTCGGGAGCGGCGAGAACGAACGACTCCAGAAGGCCGATCAGCCGGGGATGCCCGGCCCTGCGCCCGAGTTCGACCTCGCGGCGGGCGGATTCCACGATCCGGCGCGCCTGGCGTGGCGCGAGCCCGGCGATCGGCATGATCTTGAGTGCGACATCGGTGGGGCCCGCCTGCGCGGCGGTCCCGCCGGTTCGGCCAGGGTGCTCATCGGCCGGTCGCGCCGCGTACACCGTGGACCAGCCCCCGGAACCGATCAGGTGGGTGACCACCCAGTCTCCGACCTGGTAGCCGGGTGGAAGCAGGCCCGTCCCGTCGCGTCCCGTGGTGCCCCCCAGGCCGTGCGGCGGCCTCATCGTGCGGCCTGCCGCTCCCGCCCTCGGGCCCCCGCCAGGGGCGGCAACAGTGCGAGGTGCTCCTCTCGTACGAGCCCGAAGCGCAGCGCCAGCCCGACGATCTCCTCCCGCTTGCCGTTGCGGCGGTCGCCCTTGCCGGACTCGTGGGCGTCCGGGGCGCCTATGCGCAGCTTCTCCTCGGCGAGGTAGTCGATGTGCGAGCTGACCGCCCGCGCCGTCAGCTCGCCACAGCTGAGGTGCCCCCTGAGCCGCTCGACGATCTGGGGAGTGGTGGGGACCGCCACCCGTGACTGGTCGCGCAGGCGCGGTTCGCAGAGCGCGACCAGGACGAGGAAGTACGTGGCCGTCTCGTTCAGGGAGTACGCGGTGACCGTGCTGTTCCCCCAGGGGACACCCATGGCCTCCGGGTCCAGATAGACGTGGTCGGGAGCGAACACCTGGAAGGAGATCGAGACGTCACCACGCGTGGGCAGTACGACGCGCGAGAACTCGAACGGGATCGGCGCCCCGACCCGTCGCGGAGGAACCCGCAGGTATTCCCCCGCTCCCTCCGGGTTCTCCACGAGATAGCTGTGGGTGGTGCTGTGGTTCGTCAACTGCCAGTGGTCTTCGGTCACATGGATCTCCCCGGCGAGCCGGGAGATCGCAGGGTCGTCGAGGCGCAGCTCGACGGGGATCGTCGTGGAGCCTCGTCCGAAGCGGGCGACCTCGCCGGGACCCAGCCGTAACGTCACCGTGTCACCGTGCGGTTCGCCGCCGTCGGCGCCTCCGCCTCCCCGCGGCAGATGGACGACTACACCGCTCACCGCTCCCCCCGTTCCACGCGTCGCTTGTCGGACCAGCGGAACGATACTCATCTCTCGGGGGAGTCCACCGGCACTTCGGCCACATCGCCGGAACCGGCCGCCCGGGGTCGAGGACGTCCCGTTCAGGACCGCGCACCGTGGGGCAAAGTCACCGTACGGGGAGGGGGCGGTGCGAAGGAGGCGTCGAAGACCCGTTCCCGGCGTACGATCCGCCCGCTCAGAGAGCGGGGCTGCCCGACACGAGGGGCGCGATCGCGCGGTCACCGAAGGTGGTCCACGGTTGCCACCCGCCGCTCGGCCGGGCCTGGACGCGGGTCCGTATCCGGCTCGCGACGGTGACGGCGAAGACGTGCAGCCGCCCGGTGGCGTCGAGCGCCGCCGTGGGCGTGGCGACGAGCCGGATGCCGGGCTCGCCGAACTCCGCACCCGGATGCGCGTCCCCGCCAGGAGCGACCTGCCAGCGGTGGCCGAGCCGGGCTCCGCCGGGCGCAAGGGAGAACGCCTCCAGCCGGCCGTCGGCGTTCACGGCGAACGCCGGGGCGGCGGCGCTCCAGCCGAACAGCGGCAGCCATGCGTCCCAGCCGCCGCTCGGCACGGCCTGCCGCCGGACGAAGGTTCCCACGCCCGACGGTCCGATCGCGGCGACGGTGAGCCGGCCGCTGCCGTCCCTGGCCACCCGAGGCGCGGTGCCGGCCGCGGTGCCGAATCGCTGCCATGACGCGGTCCAGGGGCCGCCGGGGGCTTCCTGCCAACGGTGGTCGATGCCCGAGCCGCCGGGGGCGAGGGCGATCACCTCCAGCCGGCCGTCTGCGTTCGCCGCGACGATCGGTGGCGCGCCCGCCGCCCCGCCGAATCCGGGCTCCCACGGGTCCCAGGCCGGGGACCCGGCCGACCTCTGCCGTCGCCGCGCGACGGAGGCGCCGCCGGGGGCGAGAGCGAAGACCTCCAGCCGGCCGTAGGCGTCGCGGGCGACGGCGGGGGCGGCACCGGCCGGGCCGCCGAACTCCTCCCAGTCGTGCCAGCCGCCGTCCGGCCGCTGCACCCGGTGGTGCAGGTGGGCGCCGCCCGGGGCGAGCGAGAACACCTCGAGCCTGCCGTCGGCGGCGCGTCCGAGCGTGGGAACCGCACCGGCCGGCCCTCCGAAGGGCTCCCACTCCGACCAGCTGTCCGTGTGCGGGTCGAGCTGGACGCGCCGCAGCATCGCGCGGTCGGCGGCGTCGAGTGCGAACACCGTGAGGCGGCCGTCCACGTCGAGGCCGGCCACCGGGTTGTCGGGGCTCTGCCACGGCGGTGGCGTGTCCCGCCATGACAGGGGCGCCACGTACAGCCCGTTCCGGAACCAGCCCGCGGCGCCGGCGTACCAGGTCTCCCCGTCGCGGATCACCTCCACGGCGTGACCTGGCACGTGCCCCGTGTATCCGGCGAGCTCGAAACGGAACGGGTTTTGCGACGCGAGGACGTCGGTGCCCTCGTAGCCGTTGCGCGGACCGATGAACAGGTAGTACCAGCCGTCCCGTTCGACGACGAACGGCGACTCGGTGACCGAGACGGTCGCGTCCGTGCTCGCGTCGGTGAACGCGACCCCCGGCTCGCCCCAGTGCAGCAGATCGGCGGAACGCCGGTAGGCCACGACATGGTGGCCGCCCGGGCCGGAGAGTTCGGTGTAGTACATGGCCCACTCGCCGCCCACCCGCAGCACCATGGGGTCACGCGCCGCGAGCCCCCGGAACAGCGGGCCGGACGGTTCGCGTGTCCAGGTGAAAAGGTCGGTCGACGTGGCGAGGTTGATCGCCGCGCCGCTCGCGCCACCCGCGGCGTAGAACATCCAGAACCTGCCGCCCGCCTCGACGACGTGCGGCGCCCACAGGTGATCCTCACCGAAGTAGGACGGGTCGACGACGAGCGCGTCGGGGTGGCTGGTCCACGGTCCGTGCGGGCCCGGTGCGGAGGCGTGGGCGAAGGAGATCTCCGCCGCGCTGTCCGGAGATTCGCCACGCGGCGCGCTGTTCCCGACGATGCCGAACAGGTGCCAGCGGCCCTGAGCCTTGATCAGCGTGTGATCGTTGAGATAGCGCGGGCCTGCGGAGGTGGACGGGTCGTAGACGTGGGTGAAGGGTCCCGCGCCGACCCGGTGAGGGGGCGCGACGTCCTCGCAGGGCACGGCGGCGACGGCCGGGCCGGCACCCAGGAACGGGAGGGCGCCGACACCCGCCGCACCACGCAACAGGCTCCGTCTGCTGATCGGAAGCATGAGTTCCTTCAGGGGGATCAGTCGACGGCGGGGCCGGCGGAGTTGTTGAGCCAGGTCCAGTCGGACCAGGTGGCGAAGCTGGTCTGCCATGTGTGGAAGGTACCGGCGTGGCTCGTACCGAAGACCTCGATGCGGCCGTCGGCGTTGGTGGCCGCGGTGACCTCGGTGCCGCCGGTGCCGAAGGGAGCCCAGTCGCTGTAGGGGGCGTTCACGGCGGTCTGCCACATGTGCATGGCGGTGGTGCCGTTCATGGCGAAGACCTCGACGCGGCCGTCGGCGGTGCGTTCACTCGTGAGCTGCGAGTCGGCAGGACCGCTCACGGGTTGCCATGTAGACCAACTCGTCGCGTTCGTCTGGTACTTGTGGAAAACGCCGATCGGGCCGGAGGCGAAGACCTCCAGACGTCCGTCGGCGTTGTGGTCGACCGTGAGGTCGTGTCCGCCTTCGCCGAATCCGGCCCACGAGGACCAGCCGCCGCTGGGGGCGGTCTGGTACCGGTGCTGGAAGGTGGTGCCGTTGAGAGCGAAGACCTCCAGGCGGCCGTCGGGTGCCTTCTCCATCTCCACCCGGCTGTCGGCGGGGCCGCCGCCCGTGGGCTCCCATCCCGACCAGGCGCCGTTCGGAGCGATTTGATACCGGTGGAAGAGCCCCTCGGGGCCTGACGCGTAGACCTCGATGCGGCCGTCGGCGTTGACGCCGGCCGCGGTGTCCCGTCCGCCACCGCCGAAGGCCTCCCATCCCGACCAGCCACCGGACGGGCTCAGCTGCCAGCGGTGCTCGAACGTGTTCCCGTTGATGGCGAGCAGTTCCAGGCGGCCGTCGGCGTTCGGGGCGAGGGCGAGTTCGGCGTTGCCGGGCCCGCCGAGCGATTCCCACTCCGACCAGTTGCCGTTGACCTTCTGCTGCCAGGCGTGGTGGATGCCATCCGCTCCGGCGGCGAACAGCTCCAGCCGCCCGTCCGCCGACCGCGCCGACACGACCCGGCCCGACTCCGCCGGATACACCAGCGGTTGGGGCCGAGGGCCGCTGCCCGGGGTGCAGGGCAGCACGACGCCGCGCTCCGCGAGGTGGACCTCTGGGTCGATTCCGTAGGAGAAGGACCGGTCCTTCCAGATCCGCAGATGGAGATGGGGACCGGTGGACTGCCCCTCGGAGCCCATCAGGGCGATCTGCCGGCCGGCCACGACGCGGTCGCCGACGGAGACGTCCCGCCGGATCATGTGCCCGTACTCGGAGAGCCTCCCGTCGGGGTGCAGGATCTGGATCCACTGGCCGTAGCCGCTGTCGTACCCGGAGACGGTCACCTCGCCGTCGCCCACGGCGTGGACCGGCGTGCCGACGGCGTTGGCGATGTCGACGCCGTTGTGGTCGCTGTGGAAGTGCTGGGAGACGAAACCGGCGGCCGGGCAGGCCGCGGCGGCGGCGGTACGGGCGGCCGCGGCCGGAGTCGCGGGCAGCAGAGTCGGCAGCAGCAGGCCGGCTGTCGACGCGAGAACCCAGGTCAGTGCGCGTCGGAAAAGCCCTGGAAGCACGAGCTCTCCTCCCTTCGGCAGTCTCGAGGTGAGGGGGACGGGCGGTCGGGGCCGTGCGGACGGGCGGTACGGAAGCTAGCAACAGCGTGGGGCCGGGAGACCCCGGAAGGTTACGGACTGACAGGCGGGCGCACGTCGGCTAGGCGTCCGTTGTCGCTGGTCATCGAGATTCAGAGGTCCCGCCACCTGGGGCCCGAGGGCAAGGCGAGCCCCGGCCAGCTCCAGAACAGCACGAGCAACCTCACCAGTGACCTGTACTTCCAGCGGATCAAGGACGACCGAGTGGTGGAACGGCTGTTCGAACAGCCCGCCCCCGACGGTCCGGAGCCGGAGGTCGAAGAGGCCATTCGCGGCTATGTCCAGGGATACAACAGGTATCTGGCCGAGGCGGGCGCGACAACATCTCCGACCCGGCCTGTCGCGGTGCCGCCTGGGTTCGGCCGATCACGGAGCTGGACGTCTACCGGCACGCGCACGCCGAGATCATCATGGGCAGCGCCGACGCGCTGCTGGATGGTCAGGTGAACGCCGCGCCTGCGGTGGCGTCGGCCGCCGCACAGCCGAAGTCTTCAGCTGGGAAGACCGCGGCGAAGATGTGCCGGAACGTCCCTTTCGGGATCGTCCTGGTGGACGGCAGTCTGGTCAATGTGAGCGAGGCATGTCCGATCCTGGCCGCCTGGAAGAGCCACGACTACACGACGGACAGCCGGAGATCCTGGCTCTTCGCGAACTACTGGTCCCTACTGCTCGACGGGCAGGGAGCCGAGAAGCTGCCGTGGCGGGTTCCTTTCGACCCCAAGGACCCGGTGCACACGCCCAACTCGCTGGACTCGGGGGGTTCCGCCGTCCGTGACGCGTTCGGTCGTGCCGTGCTCGCGCTGCGCAAGGCGCGCATCCCACTGAACGCCCCGGACCGGCGCTACCCGGTGCTGTACTTCCTGCGCGGTTCGCCCGACGATCCGGTGCAGCAGACGTATCCGGCGCTGTCGATGTCGGACCGGATGATCACCGTCGTCCCGGACGGCGGCGCTCGGGGCCGGTACGCCAACTGGCTCAACCGGAAGACCGCGGCCGGTGCCCAGACCTGGGAGACCTTCCACCCCGAGCAGGTGGTGCCGTTCATCGACGCGAACCTGCGGACCATCGCCACCAAGAAGGCCAGGGCCATCGCAGGCATCTCGATGGGCGGGTTCGGCGCCTTCCACTACGCCCAGACCCGTCCCGCCCTGTTCAGCCACACCGCATCCCTGTCAGGAGGCATCGATCTGTCGGTCAAGTCCATGGGCCTCCGGCCGGCCGTCGTGGCCTCCCTCATCGACGGGCCCGGCGTGATCTGCGCATTGGCATTCGGAGACTGCGACCCCGGCAACTCTCCCTACAAGCCCGGTGTGGACAGTGACGCCGCGTTCAGCTCGCCCTACCCGGTGTTCGACGCCGACCGGCGGTGGAACGAGGTCGACCCGTCACAGCACATGGACAGGCTGGCCGAGGCCGGGGTCGGGGTCTCCGTCTGCACGGGCGACGGAGGCGGTTCGCCCGGCGACGCGGAGTTCTGGATCGCGGGCGAGCCGCCAAGAACGTCAGGGCCGCCATGGACGCGCTGGGCATGTCCTACCACTACGTCAACCACGGTGACGGAGGCGGTTGGGGCACCCGGCACCCCTGGGCGACCCAACCCTACGAATGGCTCGATCAAGCCGTCCACGAACGTAAGGCCGCCTGACCGCAAGCGCCCGCCGTCGTCCCGCCCGCCGCAGGCGGTCAGCGGGACTGCGGCGGGCGCGCGTTCGGGAGCCCCCGCTCCCGGACCGTCCCCCGCCCAGCCGTGAGCGCTAGGTGACGGCGGGGCCGGAATCGTTCAGCCAGGCCCAGTCCGACCAGGTGGCGAAGCCGGTCTGCCACCGGTGATAGACACCGGCGTGGCTCGTACCGAACACTTCGACGCGACCGTCGGCGTTGTTGCCGGTACCGATCGACGTGCCACCGCCACCGAACGTCTCCCACTGCGAGAACGCCGCGTTCGGGCCGGTCTGCCAGGAATGGCTCGCCGTGGTGGCGTTGATCGCGAACACTTCGACCCGCCCGTCGACCGACCGCGACATGGCCAGCTCGGCATCGGGGAGCCCACCTGTGCCGGTCCACGCCGACCACGAGGCCGGGCCGGTCTGCCAGCGGTGGAACACCCCGTCGGCGTTGGAGGCGAACACCTCGAGCCTGCCGTCCTGGTTGTAGCCGGCGGCGACGGCGTGTCCTCCGGTGCCGAAGTTCTCCCAGGCGGACCACCCGCCGTTGACGCCCGTCTGGAACAGGTGCTCGAACGTCGAGTCGGACAAGGCGAAGACCTCGAGCCGCCCGTCAGGCGCGGTCTCCATGGCGAGACGCGCGTTCGCCGGGCCGCCGTGGGTGCCTTCCCAGCCGGACCAGCCGCCGCTGGGCGCGGTCTGCCAGCGATGGAACACCCCGTCGGCGTTGGAGGCGAACACCTCGATCCGGCCGTCGGCGTTACTGCCCGCCGCCAGACGGTGCCCCCCGGTGCCGAAGTTCTCCCAGGCGGACCACTCGGCACTGGGCCCGGCCTGCCACATGTGATCGAACGTGCTGTCAGACAGCGCGAAGAGCTCCAGCCGGCCGTCCGCGTTGGACGCCACCGCCAGCTGGGCATTGCGAGGACCGCCGAGGGAACGCCACGTCGACCAGGCACCGTTCACCGCCGTCTGCCACGCGTGATACACGCCGTCGGCACCGGCGGCGAAAGCCTCGAGGCGTCCGTCCGCGGACCGCCCGGACACGACCCGGCCGGAGGCGTAGGGGTGCTCGGGCCCGGTGCTCGTACCGGACCACAACGCGTTGGCGATCAGTGTGGCGTCGCCGGCCTCGATCCCGTACAGGTGGCGCAGGTCCTCTCTCGGCTGCTGCACCCGCCAGCACACCTCGCCGATCGGCGCGGCGTTCCACGAGCCGCCCGGATACAGCTGCTCCATCGCGTCGAGGAAGGCGTTGGTCGCGTAGGCCGGGTTCAGACGCTGCTCCCGGGTGCCCCACCAGTCCTGCTGCTGGAACAGTCCGATGCTGGTGTGGTCGACGGCCTGCGAGTAGTTGTTCATGCTGGTTTCCACGATGATCGTGGCGATGGCGATCGCCGCGGCTCTGGGGTTGAGCCCCCGGTCCTTCACCGCCTGCGTGACCATCCGCGCGCAGGACATCTTGTACGCGGTCAGATAGCCGGCCATCTTCGCGTTGAGCTGCGGGTTCAGCTGGTCTGCCATGACGCCGTCGGTGGCCGACGGGCCGGCCGGATCACAGGGCTCGGTCGGAATGGCCAGCCCTTCCGGTCCCGCGAAATACCGGGAGACCCCCGATCGGTCGTCGCCCGGCCCCGGAGCAGGTCCCGGCCGGGCGACGGCGACCGAGCCGGTCAACCCGATGACCAGTGCCCATAGACCGGCCACCAGGGCCAGTCTCGTCCATGCGCGGTACAAGCCGCCTCTTGCCATGGTGTGCCCTTCCGTCGTGAACTCCGGCCGTCGGCGGCAGACAGTAGGAAGCACCGATGAAATACCGATGGAATCGGGTCTCCCCCGCGTTTCATCGCGAGGTCATCGGCCGGTGCCAAGGTCGTGAGGTGTAGGCACCACACAGGGGAGAATCAACATGCGAGTGAAGAGGATGACGGCCTCGGCGGCCGGACTTCTGCTGGCGGCAGGGCTTTCGGTGACACAGGCGTCCACGGCGCAAGCGGCAGAGGCGGCGGCTCCGTGCGGGGGCACCTACACGATCGTCGTCGGCGGCACGGGAAGCTCGTGGAACAACGACGGCTTCACCGGCAACATCCAGCAGCACGTCGGGTACCCCACCCAGATCCCCAACGGCGCGAGCGCCCGGGCAGGCGTCAACGAGCTGAACCGGCTCGTGCGCGACCAGCGTGCCGCGTGTCCGGGCCAGCACGTCAAGATGGGCGGGTACTCCCTGGGCGCCGCGGTGGTGCACATCTGGGTCACCGAGAACTGGCAGACCTTCGACAACGTCAACGCCGTTCTCATCTCGGACCCCAAGCGCCAGGGCGGCCCCGGTGCCAACGGGGGGTCCGTGCCGTTCGGCGGTATCGTCGGCGCTCCGCTCGCCGGCGCCGACAGGTTCTTCGGCGACGTACCGGTCAAGACGATCTGCCACTGGGACTACGTCTGTGACGAGTCCGCCGGCATCTGGACGTACCCGGACAACCACATCAGGAACTACCCCGAGGACTTCAACATGGATCACCACAACGACAGCGCCAACGAGCAGTGGTACAACGGCGCCTGGCATCCCGCCGCCTGGTGATCAGGGGCCGGTCACGGACCCGGCCAAGGGGGTGAGGCCGAGACCGGCCTCATCCCCGCGCAGAATCATCTGGTGCGCCCGCCGCAGCATCCGGCTCGGAGTAACCCCGAGGTCGTCAGCGAGGAGGCGCCGGGCGCGCTCGAACACCGTCAAGGCGTCGGCCTGGCGTCCGTTCCGGTACAGCGCCCGCATCAGCATCGCGGCCAACGGCTCGTTGAGGGGGTGCGCGGACGACAGCGCGAACAGCTCGGCGATCGCCTCCGCATTCTGGCCGAGGCGCAGCTGCCACTCCAACTTCCGCTGCGCGATGGCGATCCTGCGCTCGGTGAGCCGCAGCCGCTCCAGTTCGGCGAGGGGCCCCGGCAAACCGGCCAGGGGTTCCTCGCGAAACAGCTGCAGCGCCTGGGCACAGAGGCGGACCGCCTCGAGCGGTTCGCCCGATCGATCGGCCTTCCCGATGCCGGTGACCAGCTCCTCCAAGCGTGCCACGTCCACGTCGACCGCGCCGGGGGCCAGCTGGTAACCTCGGAGTCCGCGCTCGATGACCGAATCCGGGCCGCTCCCGACGCCCATGGCCTTGCGTAATCGGTAGATGTACACCGGCACCACGTTGGCGACCGGCGACTCCGTCCCCCATACGTCATCGAGCAGTTCCTGCTGGCTGAGGGGCCTGCCCGCGGCGAGCGCCAGGGCCGCCAGGACGGCTTGCTGGCGCAGATGCCCGAGGTGCAGGGGCCGCCCGTCCCGCCATGCCTGCAGCGGCCCGAGCAGGGAGATCCGTACCTTCGGCCCCGCGGCTCTCACGGCAGTGATCCGTGGAGCCGGTCTCACCGACCGGGTGCGGGGGCCACGTCCGGGGACGACCAGACCGCAGTCGAAGGCGTGGACGATGGCGGCGGCCCGGTCGCGCAGACCGAGCTTCACCAGGATCCGCGCGAGGTGGTCGGCCACGGCGTCCTCGGGGATGGCGAGGGCTGCGGCGATCTCGTCGTCCCCCAGGCCGCAGCCGACCGCGGCGAGCAACCGGCGCTCCTGGTGCCTGAGCACGGGGGCGGTAGTGCGGTCGGTGGTGACGGTCGTCGGCATCACTGCTCCCCGGGCTCCGGACGGGGCGGCCTTACGGGCGCCGTCGACAAGGTAGTGGGGGAGGCGCAGGGCAAGGCATCCGGAACGATCCGGAGTGACACACGCGACCGCAGGTCATCCTCGAGCTGGGACGCCGGGCGGGCCCCGCATCCACGTCATGGGCGCTACGGGACGGTTGCAGCAGGGCGAAAGGGGCATTGAGGTGTCCTGAAGCGTCGACGGCTCTCTGTAGGGGGGGGCGGGCGGGCGTCACATCTGCGGCGCCTGCTCGATGAACAGGTCCAGCACCCCGTCGGCCACCCTGATCCTGCCCTGAGGCCGGGTGGTGCCCGGGATGGTGGTGAACGCGGCGGCCTGCTCCGCCAGGTCGGCTGCCTTCGCGAAGTCCGCCTGCCCGCTGCCTGAGTGCAGTCGGTCCCGCAGCCCGTCCAGGGTGCTGTTCAGCGCGCCGCCCCACACGTCGAGGGCGTCCAGCCACGGCTTCGTCTGCGCCAGGAAAGCCGGATCCCGCACACCGGCGCGTATCTGCTCGGGAGCCCCGGCCAGTACGTGGGCGTAGGCACCGAGTTCCCGCAGCGCGGCCTGTCGGCGGACACGGGATCCGCTGCTCCAGGCCTCGGTGAAGTCAGCAAGTCGCGCGCTCAGTTCGGGTGCCTGCGGCTGCCAGTCCGTGTCGCCGAAGGTCGGCGCGAGATGTTCCGTGTCGAAGAAGGCCAACAGGGCCCGGGCGGTGGCCGGGTCGCCGCCGGCCAGGTGGTCGGCCGCCGCGCGCCAGGTGCGGTCGGGGTCGTAGTCCTCGTCGTTCCAGGCGAACGACGCCCCGCCGAAGAGAGCGACCTTGCTTGCCGCGGCCTGGTTCATCGGGTTGAGCACGATGCCGCTCAACGCCTTGTGCAGCCCGGCCTCCCGCTTGTCGTAAGGGGCCATCAGCAGTCGGCCGGTCGTCTGCCCGTAGTCGTTGACCGGATAGTTGTCCCACAGGAACACCTTGCGCCCCCACACGGCGGAGGCGGCCTGGGCGTCCGCCATGCTGATCGAAGGGGGAACGACATCGGTGCCCGTCCACTGCACGATCACCCTCGGGTCCAGTTGCTCGCGCAGTACGGACTTGTAGGCGGAGTCGGCCGTGTCGGAGTACTCCGTGGGCACGAACTGGAGTGGCTCGGCATCCGCGTGGGCGTCGATGAAGTCGTGCTGCACGGCGTTGAGCAGGTCGGCCTGCGCCTGCCCCGCACTGCCCCGGCCCGGGGCGCCGTACTTTTCCTGGTCGGCCTCGCAGTTCCACTCGGTGTAGCTGATGTCGTCCAGCGCCACGTAGAAACTGCGGGCACCCTGGTCGTAGAGGGTGCCCAGCTTCTTCTTCAGCGCGCTCACGTCAGCGGGATCGCTGTAGCAGACGGACAGGCCGGGGGAGAGGGCGTAGGTGAAGCCGACGTGGTGGGCGGTGGCCTGCTCGATCAGCTCCTGCAGGTCGGCCAGCTTGTCGGCAGGGTAGGGCTCGCGCCAGTCCTCCCTCAGATACGCGTCGTCCTTCGGCGTGTAGATGTAGGTGTTGGCTTTGATGTCGCCGTAGAAGGCGAGTTGGTCGAGCCGGTCGGCGTGCGACCAGGGTGCGCCGTAGAAGCCCTCGATGCTGCCGCGAAGGGGCATGGCCGGGTGGTCGGTGATCGACACGGCCGCCAGTGTGTGCTTCCCGGTCACCAACTGCCGCAGTGTCTGGGCGGCGTAGTAGATGCCGTCCCCGTCGTTGCCGGCGAGCACGACGGTGTCGCCCCGGGAGGCGAGGGAGTAGCCCTCCGCGACCAGGGTTCCGGGCACGGTGCCGCCTGTGGCGTGCAGGGCGTCGGCCACCCGGTGGTCCTTGATGGAACCGGCCACGACGGTCAGCGTCGCGCCATGGGCGCGTGACTCCGAGGCGGCGGCGCCCCCGGCCGTACGTGTGGCGATGTGACGGGCGCCGGCCGAAGCCAGTGCCCGCTTGATGACCTCGGCGCTCGAGGCGTCGACGTCGTGACCGAGGACGAGGCGCACGCGTTTCGGGACACGAAGGTCCCGCCCGGCCGACTTCATGCGCTGCGGGGTGGGGGTGACGACGGGCGGGGCTGTCGACGGGGCGGCGCCGGACGCGGGCGACGCCGTGGTGGCCGGCTCCCCGGCCGCGCGGGCGGGAGCGGAGAGCGTACCGAGGGCCAGCAGTACGACGACGCCGAGAAGCCGGAGTCTGGGGACGCGGGGAAGACAGTACGGATGACTTTCAGGCATTCGGGTCACTGCACCTCCACGGACGTGGACCACCACCGGTAAATGGTGGAGTGGTCTAAACCACCACTCGTCGGCGTCGGTGTCAAGATCGGGTCGCCGAAACGTGCAGACAGATCTTCTGACGGGCAGTCCGGGACGCGGACGCGCCGACGGCCCCTGCCGACCAGTGGCTGGGCGGCAGGGGCCGCGGCGCGTGCCGTGCTGCGCTGTTCCTTCGAAGCTGAGGGCGGCTCGGAGCCCCGCCGCCCTCTGTCAGGTCGTCCAGACGACGTTGCCGTTGTGCACGATGGCCACCTTGGCATCGGCCCGGAGGACCAGCTGGGCGCCCCCGAAGTCGTGGGTCTTGGAGGCCCAGATCGGGCGGTCGTCGCCGTTGTGGATGACGAGGTTGCCGTCGGGCTGGAAGATCGCCCTGTGGTTCTGGCCGAAGGTCATGGACGCCCAGATCGGCTTGCCCAGTTCGTTGAGGACGACGAGGTTGCCGTCGGCCTGCATGACCATGCGGATGCGGTTGGTCGTCCAGGCCTGGTTGACCTCCAGGACGCTGGGCGAGAAGACGGTCACCGTGCTCCAGTTCGGCTTCGGGGCCGCTTTGGGCTTGGGCTTGGGCGAGGGTGTGGACTTCTTCTCGGCCGGGCTGCTCGTTTTGGGCTCCGGCGCCGGAACGGCGGCCCTGGGAACGGTGGCCTTCGGTATCTCGACCGCCTTCGGCTTCTCCGTGCTCGGGGACGGACTGGGCTTCCCGGCCACGTAGTCCTCGAGGTCCGCGGGGGCGGAGTTGGGGTTGAGGACGGTGTCGGCACCCCCCGCCACCGGTCGCATGGGGGTGTTGTCCTGCCCCTTGTCGTTGGCGCTTCCGACCAGCAACAGGGGTATGGCGACCAGGGCGGCGCCGACGAAGGCCGCCCCGGCCAGGACCGGCGTGCGGGGGCGTCCGCCGTCGACGCCGGTGGCGGTCTTGGTGCCCGGCGCCATCGCGGCGGCCGTCGCCACGCCTACGCCCTCCTCGGGCGCCTCGGTGGTCTTGGCGGCGGCCGAGGGCGCGGGCGGGGTGGCGGCGGCTTTCCCGGCCGGAGCCGTACCGGACTCCGCGTCGGAAGCGGAAGCGGAAGCGGAAGCCGGGTTCGGCGTCTCTTCGGCCGGTGCGGTGGACGGGGCCGGGGACCCGGCCTCCTGCACGCCGGGGGCGGTGGCTGCCGCCGCGTTCGCGCCGGGGGTGGGGTGCTGGGGGGACATGCGGTTACTCCTTTGTGACGGAGCTGTCGGTGGGCAGCGGTCGGGCCGGATGCAAGCCTGCTAACCCTGCGGGCGTCGGCGAGTGCCGCGTCGAGGTGGGCCGGTCGGCCCGGTCCTCGTCGTCGAATCCGCCTGACCCGGCGCGGTGGCGGCCTGAGGCCGATCCGACGCCTTTCCGAGCTGCGAGGCATTCCCGTACGGCCCCGCCCGGACGTCCGGGCCGGAAGGCGCTGCACGTCGAAGGGGCCGATGGCGTACCCAACGTAGCCCGTCGTGGGGACGACGGCTGATCCCGCAGCCCGAACGCCTCCGTCACTTTGTCCTCTCGCGCCTCACTACTCCCGTAAAGTCCTCTGTTCGGGCAGTGAAACAGGCAGGCGAGCGCCCGAAACGGAACGTTCCCGAACGCCCACGCGCAGCGCTCGTATGACATCCTGTTGGCTCCCCGATCTGATCGGTGTCGGCGTGCGAGCGCACGTTGTCCGGCACCTGAGAGCGCGTACAGACCCAAGAGTTCAGGTGGAGATGCGGCCCGGAGAACGACAAGAGGGCTCGAATGACGCGACGTTCGTCATTCCTGATATTTCCGGCCGGACCGCCGACCCCGAGTCACCCGGCCCCGGCAGCGCTGAGGCCGCCGACACCGACGGCATACCCGAGGCGGTGAAGGCCGCTGCGCGCAGGGCGCCGGGGCACTGGGTCGGGGTGGTGGACCCGGAGTGGACCGAGGAGCGGACGCCCCCGGAGTGGGCGGTGCTGGGGGAGTGGCAGTCGGACGAGAGCGGGAGCGTGGGGGAGTACCGGGCCAATCCGGCGTACCGGCCCTCGGCGCGGGTTCTCGGATGGCCTGAGCCCACCGACCCGGTGGACGCCGCGGCGCAGCGTGCGGCCACCGGCTACGGCTCGGTGGAAGCCGCGGTCGCGGCGCTCGCGGAGGCGGACGTCTCCGTGGTGCGCGGGCCGGACGGCGGGCCGCTCACGGCCGCCGGGCGGGACGGTGCGCCGGTGGTCCTTTTGTTCACGTCACCCACCCATGAGTTCATGTCCGCGGCACTTCACCATGACACGTTGCCGGCACGGGAACTGGCCCGGTCACTGAGAGGTCCCGGCACCATGCTCATGGTCAACGCCGGGGCCGCAGCTCCGCTGCTCGTCCCGGCGGACGGACTTCCGAGCCCGGTGCGCGCTGCGGGCGACGCGAGCGCGCCCGCAACGGCCGCCGGGGCAGAGGACGCCTCCGGCGCCTCGGCCGGCTCCGCGGACCGTACCCACAGCTCATCTGAACCCTGGCCCCACACCACAGGGAGGACCCCATGACGCGATCGTCCCAGCAATCCCCCGCTTCCCCCGGGGCTCGTGCGGAGTCCTCGTCCGGGGGCGAGGAGTCGACCGCGACCGCCGCACCCGGCAGTACCTCCGCGCCCGCCGGCCTGGCCGAGCCCACGCCCGGGCCCGCAGCGGCGAAGACCGGGGACGCGGCCGGGAAGGAAGGCAGAACCGGCTCGGAGTCCCCGGAGGCCGAGAAGGAATCCGGAGCGGCCGCGAAGAACCCCGAAGGGGCAGGGAAGGCTCCCGGAGAGGGCGGGACCACCGAGCCCGGGACCGCGGCGTCCTCCGGCGCCCTGTCCGAGTCCGAGTCCGGCCCCGATGCCACTGCCGCCGCCCAGAGCCGGCTGCCCGGGCTGGTGCGGACCATGACCGCCACCGCGATCGGCCGGCCGCAGCACGAGGACGGGCCGGTGGGCCGTCCGGGCAGGGCGGTGCTGGCCGGAGCGGCGGTCGCGGGGGCACTGCTCGTCTCGGTGCCGTTCCTGATACTCGCCGGGAACGACGACAATGGCCCCGAGCAGCCGTCGGTGGCGGCGGCGGGAACCGTGCTCGACGGGAGTACGCAGGAGGCACCGGGTGACTTCGCGGTGACCACGCCCGAGAGCGGTTCCCCGGACGAGGGCGAGAAGAAGGTCCCCGTCGAGCCGGCGCCGGGGAAGCCGGTGAAGCAGGCCCCGGCGCCGGACCCGTCCGAGGAGAAGCCGAAGAAGACCGCCGACCCGGAGGACAAGCCGGAGAAGGAGAGCGAGAAGAAGAAGGAGTCCGGTGGGGCGAAGGAGCAGCCCGCGAAGGCCGCTTCCGGCGTCACCTTCAGTGCCCCCGTCTCCTTCCGCAGCCATCTCTCCGGCCGTTGCATCGACGTACCGGAGCATGACTTCAGCGACGGCAAGGCGCTGCACGTATGGGACTGCAACAACGCCCCGGCGCAGAAGTGGCGGTTCGCCTCGGACGGCACCGTCCGCATCGCTGACAAGTGCCTGGACGTGGCGAACGCGAACTTCAGCAACGGCACCCCCATGCAGATCACCTGGTGCAACGGCAACGCCGCCCAGCAGTTCGCCCTGAACGGCAGCCACGACCTGGTCAACACCGTTGTCGGCATGTGCGTCGACATCGCGGGCGCCAACCGGGGCAACGGGGCAGCCCTGCAGCTGTTGACCTGCACGGGCAACGAAGCCCAGAAGTGGAGCACCTGACCGCAACGCCTCGGCGCCGGGAGGACCGCTCCCGGGCCGCCGTACGCACCGGGGACAAGGCATGATGGCATCGTCGGCTCGCCGACTCGCTCCTCCGGCGAATGGGGGAGTTCGCAGTAGACGCCGCCTAGCAAGGAGGTTGGTGCGTGTCGCGCCAGGTACTGTCGGTCGGTCCCAAGGACCGCTATCGGACGATCGGTGAGGCACTCGCCGCAGCCCGTATCGGGGCGCTCATCAGCGTCCGGCCCGGGACGTACGCGGAGAACCTGGTGGTCAACACCAGGGTCACCCTCACCGCCGCCGAGGGGCGGGGCACGGTGGAGATCCGGCCGCGCTCGGGCAGCGTGGTCTCGCTGCGCGCCGACGCCGTGATGTTCTCCGAGCTGACCCTGCGGGGCGGCGACGCCGAGCTGCCGGCCGTGGACGTGCGGCGCGGGCAGGCCGCGTTCGACGGCTGTGAGATCGTCGGCGCCGCCTGGACCGCGATGCTGGCCGGCGGGACGGGCTCCCTCGCGCTGCGGAACTGCCGGGTGAGCAACCCGCAAGGCGCGGGCATCGTGGTGACCTCAACCACACCCACCACCGTGGAGTCCTGCACGCTCGAACACCTGGCCACCAGCGGCCTGGTCCTCGCCGAACAGGGCGAAGCCCGCATCCGTGACTGCACGGTGCGGGACGCCCGGGGCAACGGCCTGCTGGCCAACGGCGAGACCCGTGGCAGCGTCGAGGACTGCGACATCTCCTCCACCGACAAGCCCTCCATCGCCCTGGAACAGAACTCCTCCGTCTCGGTGGTCCGCACCGTGGTGCACGACACCAGCACCGGCGTGCACCTGAGCAGTGCGGGCCGTACGACGCTGGAGGACGTCCGCGTCACCGGTGCCTCCGGGAACGGGATCGCACTGTCCGGGGGCACCGACCCGGTGCTGCGCCGCTGCCGCGTCTCGCGCGTCCGCGGCCACGGCGTGCTGGTCACCGACCGGTCGCGCGGCACCTTCGAGGACTGCTGGGTGGACGGCGCGCAGGGCGCGGCGCTGCGGGTCGCCGGGGCCGCGTCCCCGGCGCTGACCGGCCTGACGGTCCGCGACTGCGACGGGCCCGGGCTGCTCCTGGAGGAGGACTCCGCGCCGGAGCTGGACCGCCTGGAGGTCATCGGCGGCTCGCCCGCGGTCGCGGTGACCGGTGGCGCCAACCCGCTGCTGCGACGGGCCCGACTGGTGGAGCCCTCCGGCGACGGCATCGCGGCCACCAAGGACGCCCGGGGCCGGGCCGAGGACTGCGAGATCGTCCGGCCACAGGGCGTGGGTGTGCGCGTGGCCTCCGGCAGCACCCTCTACCTGGCCGGCGGAGGGGTCTCCGACACCGCCACCAGCGGGCTGGTCGTGGAGGACGGCGGCAACGTCACCGTGCGCGACTTCCGCGTCGAGATCTCCGGTGAGGAGGGCGTGGTGGTCGCTGCGGGCGGTGAGCTGACGGCCAACCGCACCGCCGTGCACGCCCCCAAGGGCCACGGCTTCCTGCTCCAAGAGGGCGCGCTCGCCTCGCTCAGCGGCTGCGAGGCCACCGGCGGCGCCCAGGACGGCTTCCGGGTGGAGTCCACCGCGCCGGTCTCGCTCGTCAACTGCCTCGCCCGGGAGAACGAGGGCGGCGGCCTGGTGCAGACCGCGCCCGGCGAACGGCTCGCGGTGGAGGGCCTGAACAGCATAGGCAACGGCAAGCGGGATGCCTGGGGCACCGGCAGCGCCGAGAACACCGACCCGGCCGGGTCCGGCGCCGCGGACGGGCCCGCGCCGGACCGCGCGGACGGCCCGCTCGGCGCCCTCAACGCGCTGATCGGCCTGGAGAACGTCAAGCACCAGGTGCGCACGCTGGTCAACCTGACCCAGCTCGCCCAGCGCCGCGAACAACTCGGAATGTCCGCCCCGCCGATGAGCAGGCACCTCGTCTTCGCCGGTCCGCCCGGCACCGGTAAGACCACCGTGGCCCGTCTCTACGGCGCGATCCTGGCCGAACTGGGCTCGCTGCGCAGTGGACACCTGGTGGAGGTCTCACGCGCCGACCTGGTCGCGCAGATCGTCGGCGGCACCGCCATCAAGACCACCGAGACCTTCCAGCGAGCTCTCGGCGGCGTCCTGTTCATCGACGAGGCGTACACGCTCACCTCCGACAGCGGCAACGGCGGCGCCGACTTCGGCCGCGAATCGGTGGACACACTGCTGAAACTCATGGAGGACCACCGCGACGACGTGGTGGTGGTCGCGGCCGGTTACTCCCGTGAGATGGACTCCTTCCTCGGCTCCAACCCAGGCCTGGCCTCCCGATTCTCGCGGACCGTCGAGTTCGAGAACTACTCGGTGCCCGACTTGGTCGCGATCATGGAGAGCATGTGCGGTCAGCACCAGTACGAGCTGGGTGAGGGCACCGCGGCGGCGCTGGCCGCGCACTTCGAGGCGATGCCACGGGACGCCGGTTTCGGCAACGGCCGCGCCGCGCGCGGCGTGTTCGAGGAGATGGTGGACAGACAGGCGGTCCGGCTCTCCGAGCAGCCGCAGGTCAGCGAGCACGATCTGCGACTGCTGCTGCCGGATGACGTGTCCGCCACCGCTGCCGCCACGGCGGCCGATCCGTCCGTGCCGGACGACGACCCGCTGACCCGCCTCGGCGACATGATCGGCCTGGCCGGGGTGAAGCGCGAGGTCGCGGATCTGGTCAACCTGATCACCACGGCCCGCCACCGGGCCGCGGCCGGGCTGCCGGTCCCGTCGCTCAGCAACCATCTGGTCTTCACCGGCCCGCCCGGCACCGGCAAGACCACCGTCGCCCGCCTCTACGGGGAGGTCCTGACCCAGCTCGGCGTCCTGGACCGAGGCCAGTTGGTCGAGGCGGCCCGCGCCGACCTGGTCGGCCGCTACATCGGCCACACCGCCCAGCTGACCCGCGAGGTATTCGAACGGGCCCGCGGAGGCGTGCTGTTCATCGACGAGGCGTACACCCTCACCCCGCGCGGCGACGGTGCGGACTTCGGCCAGGAAGCGGTGGACACACTGCTGAAGCTGATGGAGGACCACCGCGACGAGGTGGTCGTCATCGTCGCCGGCTACACCGACGAGATGGAACGCTTCCTCGGTTCCAACCCGGGCCTGTCCTCCCGCTTCCCGCGCCGGATCGCCTTCGCCGACTACTCCTCGGAGGAGCTGGTCACCATCGTGCGGACCCAGGCGGCGAACATGGGCTACGAGTGCGGACCCGGCACCGGCCCGCTGCTCAAGGAGTACTTCGACGCGGTACCCCGGGACCGCTCCTTCGGCAACGCGCGTCTGGCCCGTCAGGTGGTCGAATCGATGGTCACCCGCCAGGCCGGACGGCTCAGTTCGCTGGCCGCGCCCACCCTGGACGACCTTCGCGTCCTCCTCCCCGCCGATGTCACGGCCGCGACACCGAAGGTGGCACCCCGATGAAGCCTCCCGCGCGCGGGGCCGTCCGCCTGCTGTCCGGTGCCGGCCTCGCCGCCGCACTGATGCTGCCGACGGCCGTTCCGGCACAGGCGGCGCCCTCGCTCGTTCCCGCGGCCGACGGGAAGAAGGGCCAGGAACTGCCCGGTATGCCCTCCGCCCTCGACCCCGAGGCCGAAGAGGTGGTCTGCACCCCGGCCTCCCGCGAGAAGGCGAAGAAGCAGGACTGGTCGCGCCAGCGCCTCGACCTGGACCGGCTGCACCAGCACAGCACCGGCGCGGGTGTGACCGTCGCGCTGATCGGCACCGGTGTCGATCCCGACGCGGCCGGGCTCAGCGGCCGGGTCACCGCCGCGGGTACGGCCGCTGACGACTGCGTCGGGCACGGTACGTTCCTGGCCGGGCTGATCGCCGGGACCGGCGGGGACAGCCCCCGCCTGGCCGGGGTGGCCCCGGGCGCGAAGATCCTGGCCCTGCGTGGCACCGACCGGCGCGGGCAGGCGAGCACCGACCTGGTCGTGGGCGCGCTGCGCGAGGCGACCGCGGCCCGGGCCGGGGTGATCGCGGTCGCGGTGGCCCTGCCGAGCCAGGACGCGGCGCTGAGCAGTGCGGTCGCCGAGGCCCGCCGCGCGGGCGCGGTGGTGGTCGCCGCGGCCGCCCCGGAGCCGCCGCCCCGGGGCGGCACCGACGAGGTCCCGTCCCGCACCTACTGGCCGGCCGGTGAGCCCGGCGTCCTCTCGGTCGCCGACATGCTTCCCGGCGGCGCCCGCCCGGACGGCTCCCTGCCCACCGACGGCATCGACCTGGCCGCCCCGGGTGCCGGGGTGGTCTCCGGCGGCCCGCGTGGCAAAGGCCACTACCTCGGCGGCGGCGTCCCGGTGGCCACCGCCTACGCCGCAGGGGCTGCCGCGGCCGTCCGCGCCGCACACCCCGACGACTCGCCCGACGACGTCATGCGCCGTCTGACCTCCACCGCCTACCCCGCCGACATCCCCCAGCTGGACGCTTACGCCGCCGTCACCGCGGTCATCGGCGTTTCCGCCACGTCCGCCGGCACCGAGCGCGCCGCGGAACCCGTGACGGTCCGCGACACCTCCGTCGCCGACCGAGCCACCGGCAGGGCCACCCTCTTCGTCCTGCTCGGCTCCGCCGCCGTCCTCGCCGTCCTCTGGGCGGGCTTCGCGCTGTCCAGGGCCCGCGCCCGGGGATGGCGCCCTGCGGGAGCGGCCGGAACAGTATCGGAATGAGCTGAAGTCCTGACGACGACACCCTCCTGAGGCGTACCTCAGGAGGGTGTCGTCGTCTCGTGTTCTCTCAGTCCTGCTGCTGGCTCTCCTCCACCAGTGCCGTCTGCATCAACCGCGGCCGGCGGCGAGCGATGTGGAGGGCCCGGCCCGGCGGGAGGTTGAGGGGCTTGGCGTCGCCGAAGAGGCGGCCTTCCGTGGGCGGGCAGGAAAGCAGGACGGCGGGGTTGTTGGCCTCGTCGAGCCTGCGGATGAGTCCGTCGCTGAGGCCGCGGCCGGCGCCCATGGCGCTGCGGGCGACGACCAGGTGCAGACCCATCTCGAAGCCGAGGGTCAGATTCTCGAAGAGCGGCTCGAAGGGACTCTGGAAGGAGTTGCCGGAGACCATGTCGTAATCGTCGACCAGGACGAACAGACGGGGCCCGGCCCACCAGTCGCACCGGCGCATACGGGCGGGGGCGATGTCGGCGCCGGGGACGCGGGCCTTCATCGCGCGGGCCGCGCCCTCGATGGTCTCCTTGAGGTTGTCCAGGGAGATCACGTGCCCGATGCGGTACTCGTCGGGGATGGCGCCCACCAGGGTGCGGCGGTAGTCCACCGCGATGATCTTCGCCTCCTCCGGGGTGTAGCGGGTGGTGATGCCCTTGGTGATGGCGCGCAGCAGGTTGGTCTTGCCGCTCTCGGTGTCGCCGACCACGATCAGGTGCGGGGTACGGCTGAAGTCGTGCCAGACAGGTTCCAGGGCGTCCTGGTCGATGCCGAGCGCGATACGCATGCCGCCGCCCTCGGTGGACTCGGGGGCCGGGAGTTCGGCGAGCGGGAGCCGGTGCGGCAGCATCCGGACCTGCGGGGCGGGTGCGCCCGGCCAGTGCCGGGAGACTTCGGCGACCAGGTGCGTGACGCCGTCGCCGAGGTCCTCGAGGGAGCCGCTGCCGTCCAGCCGGGGGAGGCCGGCGAGGAAGTGCATCTTGCTGTCCGCGGTGATGCCGCGGCCGCCGGTGCGCGGCACCGAGCGCGCCTTGCGGGTGTCGATCTCGGAGTCCATCGGGTCACCCATCCGCAGTTCGAGGCGGGTGCCCGCCTGGTCACGGACCTGGGCGGACAGCTCCACCCAACGGGTGGTGGTGATGATCAGGTGGATGCCGTAGTTGAGTCCCCGGGCGGCGAGTTCGTTGAACTTCGGGATCAGGGCGTCGTAGTCCTGGCGCACCGTGGACCAGCCGTCGACCACCATGAACACGTCGCCGAAGGGCTCGTCCGGGAACTCCCCGGCGGCCCGGCGGCGGCGGTAGGACTGCATGGAGTCGAGGGTGTGGTCCACGAAGAACTGCTCGCGGCGGGCGAGCAGCGTCATCACCTCGGCGACGGCCCGGTGCACCCGCTCCGGGTTGAGCCGTGCCGCGACGCCGCCGACGTGCGGAAGGGCGGCGAGCTGTGAGAGGCCACCGCCGCCGAAGTCGAGGCAGTAGAACTGGATCTCGGCCGGGGTGTGGGTGAGGGCGAGGGCGGCGATCAGGGTGCGGGCGAGTGTGGACTTGCCGCTCTGCGAACCGCCCGCGACGGCGACATGGCCGCCGGCTCCGGAGAGGTCCACGACCAGCGGGTCGCGGCGCTGCTCGAAGGGCTTGTCCACGAGGCCGACCGGGACCCGGAGCCTGCCGGTGCCGGACCAGCCGGCGGCGGTGAGGCCGCGCTCCGGGTCGGCAGTGATGCCGGGCAGCAGGGCGTCCAGCGGGGAAGGCTCGGCAAGCGGCGGCAGCCACACCTGGTGCGCGGCGGGGCCGGAGCCGCGCAGCCGGTCGAGGGCGACGTCGAGCAGGGCCTCCTCGTCGCCCGTCTCCTCGGTCTCCGGCTCCGGCTCGGTAGCGGGGTCCAGCGTGCGCGGCACCACCCAGCCGCTGGTCCACGGCACCACCTGACTGGCCACCCGGGCCTGGACCACCGCGCCGGTGCGGCGCCGGTACGTGCCGGAGGAGTAGGCGGCGCGGAACCGGGTCAGGGACTCCACACCGGACTTCAGGAAGCCGCTGCCGGGCTGGGCCGGCAGCTCGTAGGCGTCCGGGACGCCGAGCACGCCGCGGCTCTCCATGGCGGAGAAGGTGCGCAGGCCGATGCGGTACGACAGGTGGCTCTCGAGCTGGTGCATACGGCCCTCGTCCAGGCGCTGCGACGCGAGCAGCAGGTGCACCCCGAGGGAACGGCCGAGGCGACCGATCATCACGAACAGGTCCATGAACTCCCGATGCGCGGAAAGCAGTTCACTGAACTCGTCGACCACCACGAACAGGCTGGGAAGCGGGGTGAGGTCCGTCCCCCCGGCACGGGCCCGCTCGTACTCCAGGGCGGAGGTGTAGTTGCCCGCTGAGCGCAGCAGTTCCTGTCGCCTGATGAGTTCGCCGTGCAGAGCGTCCTGCATACGTTCCACCAGCGCGACCTCGTCGGCGAGGTTCGTGATGACGGCGGAGGTGTGCGGGAGTTCCTCGAGGCCGAGGAAGGTGGCGCCGCCCTTGAAGTCGACCAGGATGAAGTTGAGCGTCTCGGAGGAGTTGGTCAGGGCGAGACCGAGGACGAGCGTGCGCAGGAGCTCGCTCTTGCCGGAGCCGGTGGCGCCGATGAGCATCCCGTGCGGGCCCATCCCGCCCTGCGCGGACTCCTTGATGTCGAGGTCCACCGGGCGGCCGTCGACGCCGACCGCGATCGGCACCCGCAGCCGGGTGGAGCCGGTGTGCCGGTTGAAGAGGGTCTGCGGGTCGTGCCGGTGGAGGTCGGGGATGCCGAGCAGTGTGGTCAGCTCGACGTCGGTGTCCATCGGCTGCGCGATGTCGGTGCCCAGGCTCATCCGGCGGGGGGTGAGCAGCCGGGCCAGGGACTCCGCGCCGAGGACGCCGAGCCGGTCCGGCCGGCCGAGCGGCACGGAGCGCTCCTTGCGGCTGCGGTCGGTGCGCACCAGGCTCACCTGGTCGGGACCGACGGTCAGCCTCAGTGTGTTGCGGCCGGGGCGCCAGCGCAGCGCCCCGGATATGTCGAGGGCCAGGGCGTTGCGGTAGCCGTGCCCCTCCCAACGGTGGCCCTCGGGCACGGTGACGCCGTCGAGGACGACGATCGTGTAGGGCTCGTCACGGGCGGGCCGGGCTTCCGGGTCGAAGCCGGGGCGTTCGGCGAACTCCGCGCCGAGCAGGTCGTCGAGCTCGGTGAGGTCGGCGGTGATCCGGCGGGCCTGGCCGGCGCCGTCCTCCTCGTACGGGTCCAGCGTGTGCGGGAGCCACTTGACCCACTCCCAGTCGGGCCGCCGCTCGTCGCTGACGCAGAGGGCGATCCACAGCTCCTCGGGCGCGTGGAACACCGCGAGCTGACCCAGCACGGCGCGCACCAGGGCGCGTACCGCTTCGTTGCCGGGGCCCTCACCCGGGTCCCCGCCGGCCTCCCCGGGCGGGGGGGTGCCCGGCCCGGCGAGGTCCTGGCCGGGTGCCTCCTCGGGGCGCAGCAGGATCCTGGCCGAGGAACGCAGATAGAGGCCGAGGGGCTGTCCGGGGATCGTGGAGTAGGCGCGGATGAAGCGGCGCAGGGCGTGCGCGCAGAGGGGTTCGAGGTCCTCGACCGGGCGGGTGGAGACCGGGTTCAGGGTGAGGGCGAGCTGCTGCTCGCCGACCGCGAGCCGGACCTCGCCGAAGTCCTCGTCGGCCGGGCGGCGTTCCCACAGCCGTGAGGTGCGGGCCAGCGAGCGGAGCGACGCGGGCTCCGGGTGGCGCCAGGCGAGCGCCCGCTGCTGCTCCGTGATGGTGGTGCGCACCCGCTTGCGGATCTGCGCCAGGTAGCGCAGATAGTCGCGGCGTTCACCCTTCAGGCGCTGCTTGCGCTCGCTGGAGCGGCGCATCAGCTGCCCCAGCAGCATGGCACCGGCGGAGAGCGCCATGACGCCCATCGCCAGATACATGAAGACGCCGTTCCCGCCGCCGGGGCGCAGGAACATCAGCATCATCGACACCGACATCAGGGCCATCGGCAAATAGGTCCAGATTGCCGAGGTGTCGGGCACCTCCTCGGCGAGGACCGGCGGCTCCTGGAGGGTCAATTGTCCTTCGGGCATCTCCGGCCCGCGCCTGCGGGCCGGGCGGCGAAACAGCACGACACTCAAGGGAACAGAACCTCCGGTTCACTGACTTTCCGGCCCACACCGAAATTCCGGCGCACCCGGTGGTGGAATAGGCCGCGCCGCGCTGATTCTCCGGGTCCCGCGTGAGTGCGGTGAACGTCGGATGAATGTTTCGAGCGGATAGCGGGGGCGGTCAACTTCCGTGATGGTCAACCACATACAGGATAAGTGGAGTCCGGTCGGCAGCACGACCCGGTGGTCGTAGGCAGTAGTGTGCATTCACGGAACACGACCTGTCCACGCGGGAGTGGTCTTCGCCGGGCCCGCGGAGGCACATTCCGTGCCCGGCCCCCCGGGTCGCGGCCGCGCGGACCTTCCGTACTGTTCGCACATCTCCCCTCGCGGGGAAGTCCTCCTGTCAAAGCCTTCCGGAAGACGAGAGTTCAGCTGATGACCGACAGCGCGGTGGCCGAATCGTGCCGCCTGACCGTACGTGCACCGAGCGTCAGCGTCGATCTGGCGGTGCCCGCCGACGTGCCGGTCGCCGACCTGCTGCCCACACTGCTGCGTTACGTCGGTGAGGAGGCCGAGGAGGCCGGACTCGACCACGCGGGCTGGGTGCTCCAGCGACTGGGCGACGCCCCGCTCGACGAGGAGACCACCCTGGCCCGTGCCGGACTGGCCGACGGCGCCGTGCTCTACCTGCGCCCGCACACCGAGGCGCTGCCCGAGGCACGGCTCGACGACCTGGTGGACGGGATAGCCGAGACCGTGGGCCGACGGCTCCACACCTGGTCCCCCGGGGCGGCCCGCGGCCTGCTGGTGGGCACCGCGGTGGCGACCGTGGTGACCGCCCTCGTGCTGGTGTTCTGGCCGGGGGTGACGTCCAGTTCGGGTGCTTCCCGGGCGGCCTGTGCGGCCGTGGTCGGGCTGCTCCTGCTCGCGGGCGCGGGCTCCGCCAGCCGCGCGGTCGGTGACCGCCTCTCCGCGACCGCGCTCGGCCTGCTGGTCGCACCGTGCCTGGCGCTGGTCGGCTGGGTGCTGCCCGGTGGCGACCTGACCGGCCCGGACGCGGCGCAGGTCGCGGGCGCCCGGCTCCTGGCGGCGGGTGCCGCAGGTGCGGGCGGCGCGGTCCTCGCGCTCGCCGCCACCGCGGTCGGCGCCCCGGCCCTGCTGGCCACCGCGATGGTCTCGGTGGCCACCGCGATCGCCGGGGCCCTGATGGGGTACACGGGCCTGGACGTGTCGGCCTCCGTGGTGCTGGTGGCCACAGTGATCGCGCTCGCAGCCGGGACGGTGGCACCGTTCGCCTTCAAACTGGCCGGGATGCGGATGCCGTCGCTGCCGTCCACCGCAGGCCAGCTCCAGGAGGGCATCGACCCCTACGCGGGCGACGAGGTCTCCGAACGCACCGAACTCGCCGGACGCTGGGTCACCGCACTCTTCGCCGGCACCGGCACGATCGGCGCGGCCGCCCTGGTGGTCCTCGCCGAGACAGCGGACCTGCCCGAGGTGCTGGCCGGGCTCGCGCTGAGTCTTCTGCTGCTCCTGCACAGCCGCGGCCTCGTGCACATCGGACAGCGGCTGACCCTGGCGTTGCCGGGGCTCCTGGGGCTGCTGCTGATGGCCCGGGCGTGGGCGGTGGACAGTGACGCGGACGGCCGCGTGGTGGTCTTCGGGGTGCTGCTCGCCGTGGCGGCCGGACTCGTGACCGCCTCCTGGACGCTGCCCGGCCGCCGGGTGCTGCCCTACTGGGGCCGCGCTGCGGAGCTGGCGCACACCGGCCTCGCCGTCGCGCTGCTGCCGCTCAGCCTGTGGGTGGCGGGCTTCTTCGGCTGGCTGCGCGGCCTGTTCGGCTGAACACAGCCGTACGCCGTTACATGGAGAACGAGTTGAGGAGAGGCAGTGCAGTCCAAGCGCGACCAGGTACAGGCCCACAGTTTCATGATGGGCAGGCTCAGCTCGGGCCTGCTGACGGCCGACCCGGACGCCCCGGAGAGCCCGCTCGGACGCACCACCCGAGGCGTGGTCTTCGGCGTGCTGGTGACCATCCTGATCGGTGCGTGCGCCACCGTGTACGGGTTGCTGCGCCCCGGCGGCAACGACGGCTGGCGTGACGCGAGGCACCTGGTGGTCAACCGCGACACCGGTGCCCGGTACCTGTGGACCGGTACCGACGGCGTACTGCACCCGGTACGCAACTACGCCTCGGCGCGTCTGATCGGCGGTTCCGACCTGGCGACGGTGGACGTTGCCACCGCCTCGCTGCAGGACGTCCCCGTGGGGTCCCCGGCCGGCATCACCGGCGCACCGGATGCCCTTCCCGGCCCCGGCCAGCTCGACGACGGTGCCTGGCACATGTGCGTCACCGGGCCGGGCGGGGCGGCGGCCAGCACCTCCGGTGCCGTGGCGGGCACCGGGGTGGAGAAGCCCGGGGCCACCACCGTGGTCGCCGGGGCACCCCTGGACTCCCGAGGCGTCGGCGCCGACCGCGGGGTGCTCGTGCGCGGCCCGGACCGTACCGAGTACCTGGTGTGGCGGGGCAGCAGGCTGGCTCTGGACCGCACCTCCGATGCCCGCAACGCTCTCGGTTACGGCTCGGAGCAGCCCATGCCGGTCTCGGCGGCCTTCCTCGACGCCCTGGCCCCCGGCGCCGCCCTGGCACCGCCCGAGGTTCCGGGGCGCGGCGACGAGGGCCCGGTGCTCGGCGGTGAAGCGAGCCGGATCGGCCAGCTGTTCAAGGTCAGCGTGCCTGGCGGAGGCAGTACGTACCACCTTCTTCGGGAGGACGGCCTGGTGCCGCTGACCAGGCTCGGGGCCGCGCTGGTGCTGGGTGACCCGGCCACGCAGAAGGACGCCTACGAGGGAGAGTCGCCCGAGGTGCGCGCCGTCGGCGCGGACGCGCTGCGGGAGCACAGGGCGAAGGACTCGGGCACCGCCGGGTCCGCAGGACTGCCGGAGACGCCGCCGGTGCCGCAGTCGGCGCCGCGCGGTACCGCGCTCTGCGCCCAGGTGGACGGCGACGACGGTGGCGCCCGGATCAAGTCGGTGCTGGTCCCGCTGGCCGAGCTCGCCCCCGTCGCCGTGTCGGAGGGAACCGCTCAGCCGCTGGAGGCGGCCTGTGTCCGGACGGACGCCACGGTGGTGCGGCCCGGGCGCGGAGCCCTGGTCCGGGCCCTGCACGCGAGCGGCGCCGCGCACGCCGGCACCACCTATCTGGTGGCGGAGAACGGTGTGAAGTACCGGGTTTCGGCCAAGGACTCCCTGGCGGCGCTCGGCTACACGGACAAGGACATCAGCTCGGTCCCCGCACCCCTGCTGGCGGCCCTCCCGACCGGCGCCGACCTGGACCCGGCCGCCGCTTCCGGCGCCGCGAAGACCAAGGTCACGGCTCCGCAGTGCGGTACCGAGGCACGGCCGGGGGAGGACGAGGGCAAGGCTGAGGAGGCCAAGGAGGCCTCCCCGGCCGAGGAGGCCGGGGAGGGCGCCGGCAGTGCCGTCGACACGGTCGGCTCCACAAGCTGAACTCCGGCAAAAACCGCATACGGCGTCACGGGAAGTGAAAGGAGAGAGGCGGTGTGTGACTTTATGCTGAACTCCCGTCGCTCTGAGGTCAATTCGGTGTGCATCGAGTGAGGCGAGAAAGCTCAGAATTAGCTCAAATTTTTTTGCAGGTCGCATCATGCGGGTCCGACCTGCGGGCATGCCCGTTTCACGGGAAGCGGGCAGTCCGTGTGACTGTTTGCGCCTACACGTGCCCGTTTCGTGACCACATCGTGTTGCGGCGGGCAGTTGGCCCCCTCGGCGTCGGCCGATCGGGCGGTTCGGGTTCATTTCACGGAAACATTCGGACAACTCCAATGCCGTGCAGGGATTTTGTCGAGCCGGCCTGAGGTCAAATCTTCTCTGCATATGTTGCGCCGGACAGTGGATTCTCTTTAGCCTCAGCGGGCAACGGTGCGAGGAGACTCGCCTGAACGAAGGGAGCGTGACATGGCGGACGGTTCCGGCAGGAAAGCGGAATATGCCAAGGGCTTGGGAGGTGTCTCCTCCCTGGAGTCGGCCAGGGCCGCGGTCGAGAAGATCCAGAACAACGTGGCCGAGGTCGCGGCACGTTCGGGCGTCGGCGGTGACGAGGGCCAGGCTCTGCTGAAGCTCTTCCGCAGCTGGAACTCCGAGGCGCAGAAGGTCGTCGTCCAGATCAGCAAGATGATCGACGCGCTCCAGGAGAACGTGACCTCGGCCAACCGCCTGGCGCAGGAAAACCAGGACCTGACCGAGGTGCTCAACAGCAAGACCAGCCAGGGCGTCTTCGAAGCCCTGCGCTGACCCACCCCCCCTGCGGCACCCGGCCCCTTCGGGGAAGCCGGCACCCGTGAGCTTCCCGGGCCTTGACGCCCGGCCTCTCGAGAGGAGACATCATGGCCGACGGCATCATCGATGTGCAGTACTCCACGGTCCGGAACGCGATTGAGGAGCTGAAGGGCCAGACCCAGCAGATCATCACGACCCTCAACCACCTCGAGGACGAGCTGAAGCCGCTCATCCTGTCGTGGGAGGGTGACGACCAGGCGATGTACCGCGGAGTCCAGGCGGAGTGGGACCAGGCCACCAAGAACATGGCCCTGCTCCTCGGCGACAGCGGTGATCTGGTCCAGAGCATCCACGACAACCACTCACGCGACGAGCGCAGGAGCGCCGACAACTGGGGCAACGTGCGGGCTCGCTGAGGTCCTACCTCCGGATCATGCCGGGGCGCGTGCCCCGGCATGATCGGAACGAGAGGCCCCTGGGGCCGGCCGGACTCCTCTTCGTCCGGTCGGCCCGCATTCCGTCCGGAACCGAACGGCAGGAGGACGTCCCATGGCTGGTGAGAAGGCCGACGTCAAGCATTTCGACCTCAAGCAGATGGAGAACTTCCGGGACAACGAGGTGCAGCCGGTCTACACCACGGCGAAGAAGCACCGTGAGGACGGCGAAGTACCGAACATCCGGCCGCTCGGCGACCTCATCGACGGGCACACCACCGCGGACAACCTCGCACAGGACCAGCAGCTCCTGCGCATCGGCAAGATGGCCACCGAGCCTCTGGTCTCGGGGCCCAAACTGATCGAGGGCGTCCGCACCGCGGCCGAGGCCATCGACAAGCTGCTGGGCGACCAGATGGACCTCTTCAAGGAGCTGAAGGAAGCGCTCACCGACACCATCGAAGAGGCCAACAAGACCAAGGACAAGAACCTGGACGCGATCGACGCCCAGACGCTGCTGCAGACCTTCGACGAGGTCGACACGCTCACCAGTGGGTCATCGGAGACAGAGGGCACCTGATTGCGTGCCGCGTGTGCCGGCGGTATCTCGGCCGCCCAGCAGACGCACGTGAGAGACACCCGGCTGCGTGCCCGCAGGAGAGAGCGGTGCGCCGGCCCGTACGACAACCGACCAGAAAGGGTGCCCGGTGGCCGATCGGTACGATCCCAACTCCGTTGCCAACATCGAAGAGTACGACGAGCGCAACGCGGCGTCGTCCGACACCTGGGCCACCCTGGTCACCCACATCACCGGCTATCCGGTGCCGGACCGCGCGACCATCTTCGACACGCTCCGCTCCGACCACGGCGGCAAGCTCTTCCGGATGGACATCAAGGAGCGCAGCCTCAGCCTGCTCGTCAAGGACTCCGGCTTCCTGCAGAACAAGGGCCAGGACTACGACATCTGGTTCTTCGACAGCGGTAAGAAGCGCTCCATCATGCAGGCCCGGATCGTCTTCGAGGGGCGGGTGAAGGCCGGTGAGGAGATCATCTTCGCCGGTGCCGACACCGACGACGTCAAGGACGTGCAGGTCCGGGAAGGCAACGAGTTCACGGACTACAACAAAGACAAGATGAGCACCATCCCGCTCGCCCAGTACATGAACGGCCCGCGGGCGGCGCTCCTCGAGCTGCTGACGGGCGGCACACAGAACGCCCGGTTCAGCAACCTGGGTGTGGCCGACGAAGGTGTGGTGGACCTGAACTCCTTCAACACCACAGGAGAATCCTTCGACTACGCGGCCAAGTTCTTCAAGGACCAGGCGCCGGTACTCAAGGACTGGGAGGACCGCTTCGGCCGGGACGACGCCAGCTGGAAGGGCGAAGCGGCTGAGGTCTTCCGCAGTCTGCTGACGAAGATCCGCGAGAACTACGACAGCTATGTCGAGACCTTCAACTCCTCGGCCGGCACGGGGAGCGAGACCGGAACGGGCAACACGGTGTACTCGCGCGCGCTGTCTCTGGGCCGCTCGTACCTGGTGGACGCAGCCAACAAGCTGTTGGACGCGTGGCTGGAGTGGGCCAAATCCGCGTACTACGACCCGCACCGGGTGCTGCGCTACGTCCTGGACGACCTCGCCCAGTGGGCGGACACGGAGAACGTCGCCAGGACGGAAATCACCTCGACCACCACCCGGTACATGACGACCGTCCGCCACAGCCCGCAGGCCGGCTTCTCCCAGGTGCACCCCGACTACGGAGACCTCACCGACATCGCCAACTGGGCGAAGGTCGGCGACAAGGCGGTCGAGATCTGGAACAAGGGCGTCGACAAGCACCTGGTCGAACCCGCCCGCGAGGTGCAGTCGACTCTGAACAACCACTTCCTCGAACTGGGCGAGGACTTCGCCGACAACGTGCCCAAGCCGAAGTCGACCAGCACGGCCTCGGAGGAGTACGAGGAGAAGAAGCTCGAGGAGGAGAAGGAGGAGATCAACCAGCAGAACGAGGAGAACAAGCAGTACCAGGACGAGCTGCGCGAGGAGCAGGAGCGGCAGCGCGAAGAGGACAAGCAGTACCAGGACGAGCTGCGCGAGGAGCAGGAGCGGCAGCGCGAAGAGGACAAGAACCTCCAGGACGAGCTGCGCGACGAGCAGAACCAGCAGCGCGAAGAGGACAAGCAGTACCAGGACGAGCTGCGCGAGGAACAACGGCTCGAGCAGGAAGAGGCCAAGAACCTCCAGGACGAGCTGCGTGACGAGCAGAACCAGCAGCGCGAAGAGGACAAGCAGTACCAGGACGAGCTGCGTGAGGAACAGCGGCTCGAGCAGGAAGAGGCCAAGCGGGAGGCCGAGGAACAGCAGAAAGCCATGGAGGAGAGCCTCGGCGGGATCAACGATCCCAACGCGGGCGGCCAGCAGAACCTCGACGATTTGCTGAACCAGAACATCCCGGTCACCGAGAGCGTCGGTGACCTCGGCAGCCTCAACGGCCAGGGTGGCCCCGGCGATCCGACCAGCACGATCACCGAGGAGCTCGGCAACCTCGGGGACGTGAACAGTCCCGGCGGCGGCTCCGCGGGGGTCGTGCCCCCCGTCACCCAGAGCCTCGGCAGCCTCGGCAACCTCAACAACGGCCCGGGTGGGACGAAGAACGCCACCGATGCGGCCAACGAAGCGATCACCCAGAACCTCGGCGATCTCGGTGACCTGAACAACGGCGCCGGCGGCTCCCTGGAGACCCCGACCGGGGGCAGCACTCAGCTCGGTGACAGTGGGCTGAGCACCGACTTCCCGGACGGCAGCAGTACATCCTTCGACCCGGACAGTGGGCTGCTCACCACGACGCATCCGGACGGCAGCGTCACCACCCAGAACCTGGACGACGGCGCGCGGGTGACCAACCCGGACGGGTCGGTCACGTCGCTCGGTGACGACGGGAAGCTGACGACGACGTTCCCGGACGGCACGACCCAGGTTGTCGATCCGGCGACCGGTCAGGCCACGTCCACGGATCCGGACGGCAAGACCACCACCGAGAACCTCGGCAGCCTCGGCGGTCTGAACGGCTCGAACGGTCTCGGAGACCTTGGGGACCTCGGCGGCATCAACTCCGACCTGCCCACCACCTCGACCGGTGACCTCGGCGGTGTCAACGGTCTGGAGACGCCGACCGGGGGCAGTACCGAGCTCAGTGGTGGTGAGCTGACCTCTGACTTCCCGGATGGCAGCAGTACGTCTTTCGATCCGGACAGTGGGGTGCTCACCACGACGGGTCCGGATGGCGGTGTCACCACGCAGGATCTGGG
>NZ_JBSFUO010000010.1:50896-54930 GCF_053591835.1 Streptomyces sp. NPDC002911
AGAACCTTGGCAGCCTTGGTGGTCTGAACGGTTCGAACGGTCTGGGGGACCTGGGGGATCTGGGCGGTGTCAACGGTCTGGAGACGCCGACCGGGGGCAGTACCGCTTTCGTGAACGACGACTTCGCCACCATGTTCGCGGACGGCAGCGAGGCCGTCTTCGACCCGGAGACCGGGATGCTCACCAGCACCGGCCCGGATGGTTCCACGGTGGACACCGACCTCACCCACGGGGCGAAGGTGAACAACCCGGACGGGTCCACCACCTTCCTGGACAACGGGCGGCTGAACACCACCTTCCCGGACGGCACCACCCAGATCATCGACCCGGACACCGGCGTCGCCACAGTCACCGACCCGCAGGGCAAGACCGAAACGGTGGACCTCAAGGGCCTCAACTCGTCCGGAGGCTTGGGTGGTTCGGGCTCGCTCGACGGCCTGAGCAGCCTCGGCGATCTCGGCGGCCTCAACGGGTCCGGCGGCGGGACCGGTGGTGGCGGCACCTCGAGCAGGGACGTGCCGTTCTCCGAGCTGGGCCTCGGCGGTGGCCAGGCGAGCACCGCGGCCTTCGGAGGCGGTCTCTCGGGGGCGGGCTCCCTCTCCCCGGACGGTGCCGGGGGCACGGGTGTCGCCCCCCTCTCCGACAGTGCCACCGCAGGCGCGGGCGCCCCGCTCGCGTCCTCCGCCGGCGGGGGCGCCCCCGGCGCCCCCGGCACGCCGGGCAGCCCCGGTATGCCGATGGGTGGCGGAATGGGCGGCATGGGCGGGGGTGGCGAGAAGGGCAACGGCGAGCGGGTGCGCGCCGTCCTGGTCGACGCGGCCGAGGAGAGCGAGCGCCGCAACCGCCGCCGGCGCAGCCCGTGGAACCGGCAGGAGGACAGCGACACCTTCCTGGCCCCGGCCTCCCGGGTGACGACCACCGGCGGCGATTCCCCGGAGGAGGAGGCCGAGACGGGTCGCAGGCCCCTCACCTCCACCGACTTCCTGGAGGAGGACACGGACGTGTGGGGCACCGAGGAGGGCGGCACCCCGTCCGTGATCGGCCGGTGATCACCGCTCGAATCCGGCGCACCATCGCGCGGAGCCGGCCCCACTCCACCCCCGGCCTCCGCGGTGGCACGGCCACCAGGCAAGATCAACGGAGCAGTTGACGGGCCGGGGACCGTGAGCGGACACATCGTCCGGGCGCACGGGCGTCCGGACGTACGGAAAGACCGACGGAGAGGGAGGGAGCGAGCATGACGGAACCGCTGGAGAAGCGCCTGGAGAAGGCCATGGCCGAACTGCAGGCGGCCCAGGAGGCGGTCGCGCGTACCGAGCGCGAGCTGCGGACGGCGTCGTTCGCGGCGCTCTCCTCCGATCGTGCGGTCCGTGCCACGGCGGGCCCGCAGGGCGAGCTGACCGGGATCGACTTCCTGGAGAACAAGTACCGCGACATGTCCCCGCAGGAGTTGGCCGCCAGCGTCCTGGAGGCGGCGAGCGCGGCGCGCCTGAAGATGAACCGGCATGTGATGAAGGCGATGGCGCCCTTCGCCGAGCCCAGCAGCAATGTGCCTGAGCTGAAGGGCTTCGAGCTCGACTGGGAGCGTATCTTCGGCCCCGAGGTGCTGGAAGAGGACGACGCCGACACGGCACGTGGTACGAAGGACGCCCCCACCTGGCGGGACGCGCTCGGCGACGAGGGAGAGGACTGACGATGGGACAGCGGTACTACGTAGACCCGCATCGCATCGAGGCCCTGGCGAAGCAGTTGGAGGAGATCGGCACGCTGACCAGGAGCATGACCGAGGAGTTCCTCGACGAGCTGGCCCCCACGGTGAGCTGGCCCGGCACGGAAGGCGAGTTCGCGGAGAAGGCCAAGCCGCAGGAGCAGAAGGAACGGCAGACGACGAAGGACACCATGTTGTCCATTCGCGATGCGCTGGTGGGCATCACCGATGCCACGGTCAGCCAGGTCCGGATGATGAAGGACACCCGCGACCGCAACATCGAGAACGTCGAGCAGGGCACCAACCGCATCAACACCGACGGACTCGACAGCGGCCCGGGCGGGCATGGGCGCCGCTGATCTCCGCGCCGCAGGCCGCTCCCGCACCACGCCGGGAGCGGCCGCTCCGTCCTGCCCGCACGGGCTCAGGGGCGGCTCCCGGTGAGCATCCAGGTATCGCCTGAGGTCAACGCGATGATCTTCATCCTCACCGGGGAGAGGCTCATGGACGCTGACGAGGACCTCGCCTTCGACAGTCGGCGGCCCTACTCCGGCCTGGGCCGCAAGCTGGACAGGCTGTCCTCGCTGATCGACAAGTCGATCCACGACATCGGCGAGTCCATGCCGGACGACCTCGCCAAGTCGTACGGCAAGGCGATGGGCATGCTCATCGACGACGGCGGCAAGAACTACCTGCGCGACTTCTCCGACCAGCTCGACAAGATCGCCGAGGGCCGGCGCAAGACCTCCATGGACATCATGGAGTCCAAGTGGCAGGTCATCGCCGAGATCATCCGGCTGCTCATCGAGATCGCCATCTATCTGGCGATGTCCTTCTTCACCGGGGGCGCCTCGGCCAGCCAGATCATGCTGGCCAAGATGCGCAGCCGGTTCTTCATCCTCACCACGCTCAGCCACCTGCTCCAGCGGCTGCACCTCGCGCCCTCGCTGACCGAGGCGTTCGCCGAGGCGTTCACCACCTTCGCGGTGCGGCTGGCGATGATGAACTTCGCCCCGGACGGCCGCCGCCCCGACGGCATCGACTGGAGCGACATCGGCAAGGCCGCCGCGTTCGGTGCCGCGGCGGGCTTTTTCACCAGCGTCTTCGACAGCTTCGCGAGGAACATCGTCAGGAGCTTCGACAACAACTTCCTGAAGAACGGCCCGGATCTCGACTTCAAGAACAACCCCAACCTGAAGAACAACCCGGACCTCGACCTCGACAACTACGGCCCGAATCCCAAGCCGAACCCCACCCCCGGCCCCGACCGCGACAACCTACTCAACGACCGCCCCGACCCCACCCCGTACGGGAACGGCCCCAACCCCTCGAACAACGTGCCGGTCACCTTCCGGAACAACCCGCTCTCCTTCCGGAACAACATCGACCTGTGGCGGAACAGCCCGATCCTGCGGCACAACGCCGACCGGCCCGGTGCGCTGGCCGGGCACTACGGGCTCAAGGGGACGGCCGACTTCCTCGCCGCGGGCTCCGGCGAGGCACTCGCGGAGATCCTGATCAAGGGCGCCTTCGACGGCGACTGGTCCACCAGCTGGTCCACTTTCGTCGGCGCGGGCATCAGCAGCCAGGTCGAGGCCACGCTCAGCGACACCGCCGTGAACAGCGCCGCCGAACTGCGCCACGTCATCGACAAGCTGCGTCACCAGCCACCCACCGTGTCAGCGGGCGACACCGACTCAGGCAGTTCCTCGCGCTCCGGCGACGGCCCGGATCGCGCCGACGGCCCTTCGCGCACGGACACGACGGGCGGCGACGGCCCCGCCCTCGTCTCGCCCCCGCCGGTCACCTCGCAGACCACCGGACAGGGTGACGCCACCGGTAGCCAGTCGCCCCCGCCCTACTTCTCCGAGAACCCGCCGCCGTACACGACCCTGGACCCACCGCCGTACTCACCGGGCGCGCTGCCCGCGACCGCCGCAGAGAACGCGCTGTGGCAGCAGGTCCACAACGGCCCCGCCGACGTCCGCGAGCAGGCGCTGCGTGACCTCGCCGCCCTGCGGGGCGCCCAGCCGCCCGGCAGCGCCGAGATCGGTGTCCGCGACAGCCTGCACGGCAACTTGTCGCAGATGCCCGAGGTCCGGGTGGTGCCCGCCGGGAGCAGCCCCGCCAACCAGGTCGACACGGACGAGGTCCGCCGTGCCCTCGACGGCTTCGGCACCCAAGTCACGGTGGACGCCCCGATCACGGTGGGTGCCGCCTCCGGCGCAGGGGGTGGTCCGGCCACGGTGGATGGTCCGGGTGTCTCTGGTGGTAGCCCTGTTGTGGTCGAGGGGGGTGGTCCGGCCACGGTGGATGGTCCGGGTGC
>NZ_JBSFUO010000010.1:55028-59273 GCF_053591835.1 Streptomyces sp. NPDC002911
TTCTGGTGGTAGCCCTGTTGTGGTCGAGGGGGGTGGTCCGGCCACGGTGGATGGTCCGGGTGTCTCTGGTGGTAGCCCTGTTGTGGTCGAGGGGGGTGGTCCGGCCACAGTGAACGGTCCGAGTGCCTCTGGTAGCAGTCCTGCCGCGACGGCGGGCAACTCCGCCGCACATCCCGCCGACAACGCCGACGCGGTGGTGGACCACAGCCCGGACGCGGTGGTGGACCACAGCCCGGACGCGGTGGTGGACCACAGCCCGGACGCGGTGGTGGACCACAGCCCCGACGCGGTGGTGGACCACAGCCCCGACGCGGGGTTGCCCGACGCAACCGACGGGCAGGGCATCGAGCCTGTGGCCTCCCCGGAGAGCGTGGCCGTGGACGCACCGGCCAACTCGGCTGTGACCCCTTCGGAGAACAACACCCAGGGATCTCCTGACCCCGACGTGCAGGGATCTCCGGAGAGCGACGCGCAGAGGTCTCCGGAGGCGGCGGCCGGGCAGAACGACCGTGCGGCTACGGTGCCGGACCAGGGGAATGGCGTTCCCGTCGCAACGGGCGGCAGCCCCACGACATCCGCCACATCCGCCACACCCGCCGCACCCGCCACGGGCAACGGTGCCCGGCCGGGTGGCCTCCCTGCCACCGGAGGCGCTCCGGCTTCCTCGGACACGTCTCCCCAGGGCACCCGCGCTCCGGACGGTACAGCCCCGGTGGACGGCTCACCGGCCGCGACGGACGACTCCTCGCAGGTCACCTCCACTCCGGAGGCCGTCGACCCGGCCGGGACCGACGTCTTGCCGGACTCCGTGGAGAGCACCCCTGCCCCGGTCGTCGACACCACGGTCGACACGACGGTCGACCCCACCACCGACACCGTTCCCGGTCCGGCCGTCGAGACCACCACCGCTCCGCCGAAGGTGAGCACTGTCGGCTCGTTCGCCGACACCGACGACGTACGTGATGTCAGCGGCACACCCGATGCGAAGTCCGAACCCACACGCGAGGGGAGACCCGAATCCACCCCGGCACCGCCCCTGACCATCGTGGTGTCGGAGGTGCCGCCGCCGGGTGAGGGATCACCGGAGGCGGCCGAGCTGCTGGACGGGGCCGGGACCGACCGGGCCGTGGTGCTCGGGCCTGCAGTCACGCCGGACGGGGCAGGACGCCCGGTACGCGCCGCGGTCGAGCTGACCCGCGAAGGGCCGGGCGCCCCGGTCCAGGTCCGTACGCTCACCGGCCCGGTGCCCGCCACGACGGCTGACGGCACCACGGCCACCACGCACACCGTGTTCCCCGGCGCAGACGTGCTGCTGCCGCTCGCCGATGCCCTTGGCCCCATGGCCCAGCCCGCCACCCAGAGCACCGTGGCGGCCGACAGCGCCCCGGTCGTCACCTCCACGGACCTACCCTCGCCGGCGGTGCTGCAGGAGAAGGCAACCCAGGCAACCCCGGCAACCCCGGTACACGACACCGGAGTCGGCCCGGACTCCACTGCTGCCACCGCACCCGCCCCGGACAAGCTCGCCACCCTGTCGCGCCCCTGGACCGAGACGGCCACCGACCTGCACCTGGAGTCGGGCGCAGGCGACAGAGGCAGTGACGGGACCGGCGGGCAAGCCCCCGGCCTCGGTACAGGACACGGCCCCGGGAACGGAACCACCCCGCCCCCGCCCACGCAGGCCACACCGGAAACCTCCCCTGCGACGCCGTCGGTGGCACTTCCCCCGTCGCCGGCCCGGATCGTCGTACGCCCCGCGGACGGCGGCGTCACCGACGTCGGCGGAAACGGGTCACGGCGGACCGAGAGGGAGCCGGCCGTCGTCACCCTGGACGGCCACACGGTGCCGCTCGCCCAGGTGCGGCGTCTGGTGCCGGACATGACGGTGCAGCCGGCACCGGGCCGTGCCGTCCAGAGGCTGACCATCTCGCAGAGCCCGGCCGAGGACGGTACGGCACACGAGGCGGGGCGCCGGGCGCTGCTCGGCCAGGACACCTTCCGCGGCGTACGCACCGTGTCCACCCCCGCCGCAGCCTCCACACCTCCGCGGACGGACTCCGATGCGGGGACCGACGCGCCGCGGCCCGCCCGCCGAACCGTGTTCACGGGCCCGCCGGCCCCGCTCCCGGGAGCGGGTACCGATCGGGGCGCCGATTACTTCGTGTCGCACGCCACATCCCGTACCGTCACGCTGGGCACCGAGGACTCGGCGCGGCCCAGCGTGACGGTCAGCGGCGTACAGCTCGTCGAATTGCTCAAGTACTGGGCGGTGGACGACGACGAGGACCGGCCTCTGGTCATGTACGCCTGCAAGACCGGAAGGCAGCCGGAGATCGCGGGGCTGCCGGTCGCGCAGCACGTGGCGAACGGGACCGGGCGGACGGTGTACGCGCCGACCACCGAGGTGGGTACGGCCCGCGGCGCGGACGGCGAAGTCCGTGCCGTGCTCACAGAGGGCCCGGACGGGCCGGGGCGGTGGCGGTTGTTCACCCCGGAGCCGAGCGGTGGGGACCTGGACCGGTCGGCGCGCGACGCCGGTCTGCACGCCGGCCCCGGCCCGGCCGGCCCGTTCGCCCGTGCCCGCACCCTCCAGCAGATCCGAACTCTGCGCGACGCTCTCGGACCGGACGCCGAACAGCGTCCGGAAAACCAGGAGCTGCTCGCCGGCCTCGCTTACGTGGACGGTCTGCGCTGGCTGAGCACGGACAGCGCGGCCCGGTACGGCGACGGCCGGATGACCCCGGACCTGCTGCGCCGGATGGTCACCGACTGGCACACCGTCACCGGCGCCCCGACTACCGACCCCACTCCTGAGCAGTACACCGCGTTCCTGCGCGCGGCGGCCGTGCTGCGGGCCGATGCCGGCCCCGGCACCACGCTCGACGAGCTGCTTCCCCCGCCGCCGCCCGAGCTGTCTCCCACCACGTCGGTCTCGCGAGAGGATGTGCGCGGGCTCTCCTACGCGCCGTCGGCGGATGTCGTCTGGTCGCTGTCGAACGCACCCCTGACCTTGTCCGAGCTGGCTCTCAGTCCCGAGGACACCGCCGAGTTGGCACGTCGCCTGCACGACCCGGCGCCCACCGCCACCGCCCACGAGGAGAAGCCGACCCCGCCTCCCCTCAGGAGCGGTGAGGTGAATTCGTATACGGCGCGGCATGCGTACGGGATGCCGGAGAAGAATTTCAAGGAGTTCCGTGATCTGGCGCGGGACAAGAACGTGGTCATCGATGTGCGTCCGACGAATCTTCTCGCTCCGAAGTGGCTCGAGGCCGGGGCGTTGCCGAAGCCGTGGGAGATCAAGGCCAAGACGGTGAACGAGGTCGATGTTCTTCTGGGTGCTGATCCGGAGAGCGTCGGGCTTGTGGGTTATTTCAAGCCGGTGATGCCTGATCCGGGGGCTGTTCCGGAGGGGGCGTCGGAAAGGGTTCTGTCGCGGTTCAACCAGCGTTCGACGGAGTTCCGTGAGCTGGCCGCGAAGATGGCGGCGCTCGAGGCGGAGAACAGGTTCGTCGTGCGGGACGGTCTGGTCTTCGGGGTGGGTGAGGACGGTGGTCGGCGTCCGATCACCGGTGATCACGATCTGTTCGACGTGTCGACGCCGGACGGTACGCGGGTCACGCATCCCGCGCATGACGCGCTGATCGAGGAGATGCGGGCGAAGGACATGGCCGTGATGCACGGCGCGCACATGTTCTGGAATCCGCCGACCGCTTTCGACAAGTCCCTCTTCGACAAGATCGTCCATAAGCACCAGGGTCCTGACGGCGAACCACTGCTCCGGTTCGGACCCGACAACGAGAACGCCCGACTCACCTGGCCCGAGCCGCTCAGGAGCGGTGAGGTGAATTCGTATACGGCGCGGCATGCGTACGGGATGCCGGAGAAGAATTTCAAGGGGTTCCGTGATCTGGCGCGGGACAAGAACGTGGTCATCGATGTGCGTCCGACGAATCTTCTCGCTCCGAAGTGGCTCGAGGCCGGGGCGTTGCCGAAGCCGTGGGAGATCAAGGCCAAGACGGTGAACGAGGTCGATGTTCTTCTGGGTGCTGATCCGGAGAGCGTCGGGCTTGTGGGTTATTTCAAGCCGGTGATGCCTGATCCGGGGGTTGTTCCGGAGGGGGCGTCGGAAAGGGTTCTGTCGCGGTTCAATCAGCGTTCGACGGAGTTCCGTGAGCTGGCCGCGAAGATGGCGGCGCTCGAGGCGGAGAACAGGTTCGTCGTGCGGGACGGTCTGGTCTTCGGGGT
>NZ_JBSFUO010000010.1:59373-271915 GCF_053591835.1 Streptomyces sp. NPDC002911
TCGACAAGATCGTCCATAAGCACCAGGGTCCTGACGGCGAACCACTGCTCCGGTTCGGACCCGACAACGAGAACGCCCGACTCACCTGGCCCGAGGCGGACACGCGGGCGCCCGTCCCGCCTCCCCTGTCCGGCGAGGACCCCGCGACGACCGACCCCGCGACGACGACCGACCCGGCGGACCTCGTCCGGGCGGACGGTCTCGCCTTCCGCCGGGTGGAAGCCCGCGCCGACGAGAACCGCCTCTTCCGGGCGGTGCTCGACAGCGCGCGCGGCCAGGACGTGCCGCCCGCCTGGGCCGCGCGGAGCATCGCCGGGCTGCGCGGTCTGGTGCGGGACCGCGTCGCCGGTTCCGAGCTGGGCGCCGTCGCCGACACCGCCGTACCGGACCCGGTGTCCACCGTGGTGGACGACCTCCGGATACGCGCCCTGGCCGGGGTCGACGACGCGGATGAGCAGCGCCGGATCACCGAGGAGTGGAACACCGTCGCTCAGGAGGTCGTCACCGACGGCGACCCCGGCCGGTGGCAGCAGATCCTCGCCGACACCGGCTATCCGCAGCTCGCCGAGGTGGCGCCCACCCCCGCCGACGCGCGGCGGCTCGGAGGGCGGGGCCTGCTCGCCGCCGCCGCGGAACGCCCCGGACTGTGGGCGTCCCCCTTCGCCGACCTGCTCCCGGACGCGCTGGCGAACACCCTCGACATCGATCTGAGGCTTGTGCAGCCCGACCCGCGGGAGACGGGCACGCTCCTCGTCACCGAGCTGCATCCGGGCGGCCCCGGCGGCATCCTGCACCTGGCGTACGACGGAACCGATCACTACGACGCCCTGGTGCCCATCCCGGAGCCGTCCACGCCCGCGCCCCCCGTACCGCCGGTCTCTCAGGAGCCGGACGGCTCCGACCCGTTCGGTGAGTGGCTGCGCGGCATGGCCGGGATCACCGATCTTGACAGTGCCGATCCCCCCGACCGGGGCGACCCGGTGCCCCTGGAGACCCAGCTCGAACGGCACCGCCCGGCCCGCCTGCTGACCGGCGAGGACGCCCGCCCGCCCGGGCCCGCGCCGCGCACGGTCACCTTCGAGGACGGCAGCAGGCTGCCCGCCGTCCTGATCAGGCCGGGCGCCGATCCGCGCGACACCGCCCCGGACGGGGCGCCGCAGGGCGCTCCCACCGGGCTGCTCGCCGGGCCGGGCACGCTCACCCTGCGCTCGCCCGAGCTGGTGGCCCGGGAGATCCTCGACAAGGTTCCGGCGTCGGTGCGGGCGAGGTTCGACGAGGCGGAGCTGCTGCGTCTGCTGACCGACCAGCCCTCGGCGTTCACCGACGCCCGCGGTGCCCGCCTCGTGGGCCGGGAGAAGTCCGGGGTCGGCCTGGAGATGACGGTCGAGGCCATCCCGTACCACCGGTGGGAACGCTTCTCCGACGTGGGGGGCGCCACGGTCCGGGTGGACACGATGCGGCGCGGGCAAGCCGGTACGGGCGGTGGGCGCAGCGTGGGCTTCGGGCGCCGGATCGCTGCGGGCATCGGCATGGGGCCCCCGCTCAACTGGCTGCTGAAGATCGGCACTTCGCTGGGCTGGGGCCGCAGGACGGACTACTCCCAGGGCACCTCGGCGTACAACCAGAGCGAGCACCGGGGCTGGGAGGGCTCGCACCTGCACCTGGACGACGTCCACTACCGGGTGCGGGTGGAGCGGGTCACCGAGGCACCGAAGACCACCGGAACGGACAGCCGGACGACCGATCCCACCGCCCCGCCCGCGCCGGGACCGCGCTGGCAGCGCACCCAGGTGCACACCGCGGAGTTCGGCATGCGGGACGGGCTGAGCTGGCGGCTGCCGGACGACTTCACCGTGCCGTTCACCGGGCCCCGCCGGGCGCCGGAGACGCTGACCTTCCCGGACGGGGTGGAACCGCGGCTGACCGACTCCACCGGCCTGTACCTGACGACCCCGCCGGAGGACATCGCGCTGGCTATCTCCGGGGCCCGTCCAGGCAGTTCGGCGCACCGCACACTGATCTCGTACGTCCGCCCGGGAAGGCTGCTCGGGCTGTTCGGGCGGCTCACCGGGCCGGTCAGCGGGCCTGAGCTGACCCGGGGCAGCGGTCAGCACCCGATGGGTCATCTGGTGGTGGAACGTTCGCTGCCGCACCGCGCCGTGCTGGTCACCGAGTCGGTCAAGGCGGAGGTGCGCGACCTCACGCAGACCACGTACCAGAACGAGCGCGGCCACGTCCGCGACACCCGCTTCGGCTTCCAGGTCACCGCCGGGCCGAACTACAGCCTGGTCGGCCCGGACACCGACGTACGTCTCCAGGGCGGTCCCCTGGTCCGCATGGACCTGGCCGCCGGACGGGGTCATTACCTGGGCACCGACGCGGCCCGCAAGGTCACCGGCAGGGTCCGCAACCATCCGATGGCGCTCTATCAGGTGGAGCGCACCCTGATGGTCCGCAAGGCCGGTGAACCGGCGTCCGCGGCCCGGCCGGTGCGGGCGGTCAGCCTGGACTGGATCTCCACCCAGGACGCCCGACGGCTCGCGGGCTGGGACAGCCGTACGCCCGGCCGGACGGGACCGAACCCGGACGCCGAGCCGCCGGTGCCGTGGTACCTCACCCGTGAGAATCCGGTGCATCTGGGCGGTCAGGTCCGCGCGGAGGGCTTCCGTCCGCAGGCACGCGCCCAGACGCAGCCCACGGTGACCGGGCAGCAGGCCCCGGCGCCCGTCACCGAGCAGCAGCAGCCCCCGCCCGCCACCCAGCAGACGTCTCCTCCCGCCACCCAGCAGCAGACGCCACCGGCGACCCAGCAGCAGCCCGCCCCTCAGGACGGCACCGCCGCTCCCCAGGACCCCATGCGGGTCTTCACGGAAGCCGTCCTGGACACCCTGCACCGCTCGTACCCGTCGATGTTCGTGCCGCCGATGATGCTGCGGCACCCCCGGCTGGCCCGCTTCTGGTACGGCGACGGGCGGATGCGGACCGCGCTGCACAACGACCGGCAGGTACGCGAAGCGCTGAACCGGCCCACCCTGACGCAGAGTCTGGACGAGCTGACCACCACCGGGGTCCCGGTCACGCTCACCGAGGACGGCAAGGTGCGCCGCGGCCACCACACGCTGATCCTGCGGGCGCGGCTGGCCGACCGCCGGTTCGAGACCACCATGAGCGAGCGGTCCCTGCGCGGCGCGGTGGTCGGCAGTGAGGTCTCCGGGCAGGGGCAGCAGGAGTCCAGCACCTACTCCGCCGGTGTCGAGCTGGGAATCTCGCCGCGCGACCACGACAAGGTGCCCGGCCCCAACCTGCCGCGCCAGACCGGAAACGTCTCGGTCGGCGCCCGCTACGCCCGCACCTACCAGAAGGGCTCCCGGAGCAACATCACGGTCACCCATGACCACCTGGCGTTGCAGAACGGCGCCGACCTCTACAGCTACCAGGTGGAACTGGGCGCCACCTTCGAGGGCCACCGCCGCCCGCGCGGCTGGGCCCGCCTGCTGTCGGTCGGTCTGCTCGGTGCGGGCGTCTTCGTCAGCAAGGTCGAGGAGCGTCCGCTCTTCAGCCGGGGCACCGAGACCGTGGGGCGGGTGGAGCTGGCCGTGCCCGCGGCGCACGGCTCCGACCGCTACGCCCCCACCGACCCGCCCGCCGGCGGCACGGCACCCGGTCCCACACCCGTGCCGCAGCGCCTCTCCGCCACCGAGGCGGATCAGCTCCTCGACGGCACCCGACCCCTGCCCAGGTCGGACTCGGACGACCAGCGGCTCGTCCGGCGGCTGCTGAGCGCCCCGCACGTGGTGCTCAGCGCCGAGGGCGGCCCGCAGCGCCAGCAGCTGATGCAGGACACCGCCGACCGGGCTTCCGGCACCTCCTGGCACGTCAGCGCGCCCGGCGCACCGGTGCGCACCGCGCTGCGCCGGGCGATGGCCAACCTCGGTGTGGCCGGCCAACTCGGTCAGTACCTCGGCCCGTTCGGCTCCCGGATCACCGGGCTCAACGGCGCAGGGCCGTTCCGGACGCACTACCTGAAGGGCGCGATCCGGGGCGAGCTGGACAACGTACGGGTCAAGAGCGACCCGAAGCCGGCCAGCCTGGAGAGCACCATCGGCAACGAGCACCGGGTCGTCGGCAACGCGAGCACCGCCTCGCGCACCACGCTCGGCGTCCAGGGCGGCTACATGCCGTTGCAGCAGATGCCCGGGGAACAGGCGCTGGTCGGCTCGTACTCGACGGCCCTCCAGTACGCCTGGGGCAAGGGCCGTGGCGTCTCGCAGGCCCTCACCCGCGGGCACAACACCACCCTGAGCTTCGCCGGGCGGATGTACCTGGTGGTGGCCGACGCCGCGGAGACCGTGGCGGTACGAGACCGCTGGACCGCCGCGATGGGGACGGTCGGCACCCGGGCCGGGGCCCGCGTCAGCTCCGCCGCCGGACGGCTGTCCGAGCGCCTCGGGCGCGGCCTGGCACCCCGCCGCGCCGCCGCCGCGCTCCAGCGGATCCGTGACGCCGTGATGTTCCACCTGCCGATGCAGGACGTCATCGAGACCGGGCTCGCTCCGGACGGGCTGGGCACCACCACCCCGCGCAACCTCGGCGGCGGCTACCGGGTGCCGGACTTCCTGCGCCGTCGGCGCTTCCCGACCCACCCCAGCGGCCAGCTGGACGCGAGCCGGGCGGCGCGGGACCTGCTGCCGCGTCTGGAGAAGATCGGCGTTCCCTCGCACGACCGGGAACAGGTGTTGCAGCGGCTCTCGCCGGACTTCCTGCGCGCCCATCTGCACGAGCTGACCACCGACGGGATGAACCTGCCGGTCCGCTACCGCACCTGGTCCCGCCCGCACCACCTGCCGGTCGGCGGCAGCCCGGGCCAGGTCCGCTTCAAGCTGACCCCGGTCACCACGACCGTGGAGCGGCTGCGCACCGGGTACGAGCTGGAGGACTACCGGACCATCGCCCGCGACAACGCGGGCAATGTCACCCAGGACCGCGGTGCCGACATCACCCTGAGCGGCGGTCAGCGCGCGGCGGCCGACGGCATCCTGGTCGCCAACCCCTCGCTCCAGGGCACGGCGGCCAAGCAGCGGGCGAGCAACCGCACCGAGACCGACGGCAGTACGGCGATGCCGAACATCGCCACCACGCAGGCTCACGTCGAGATCGTCACCAGTTACATCCTGAGCGTCACCATGACGGACGTGGCCGGTGACGCGCTCGCGCCGCGAGCCGTCGCGCAGGTCGGCACCCTCAACGAGTTCGCCCCGGCGGGGCTGCTCACCCCGGTGGGCGACGGAGACGACGGCGCGCTCACCGAGCGCGTCGTGCCCGAACCGGAGCGTGCCGTACGGATGCTGACGGCCGATCAGGCTCTGCCCGAAGGCATCACCGCGTGGCGCACCCCTGATGCCGGCACGGCCGACTCCGACGTCCTGCCCTTCGACGACCGGATCGGCTCAGGCATCCTCGCCGTGGACATCCGTGGCGCGGCCGGTGTGTACGACGCGCTGACCCTCGCCACCGCCCGCGCCGACGGCCTCGGCGACACCGACCTCGGCAAGGGGTACACCGGCCGGTCCCTCGCCGCACGCGTCCGCATCGCGCATCTCACCCCGCTCACCGGCCTGGGCACGGCTTCCGCGCAGGCACAGCAGGAAGCCACCTCGCAGGGTGGTCTGACCGGCGGATTCCGCGAGGCGCTCGGCGCGGGCGGCTCCCGGCTGCCGACCCAGTCCTCCGCGCACCTGTTCGGCCAGTCCCACACCGCGGACTCCCGCCTCTACGCGAAGATGCACCGCCGCGGCGCTCGGCTGCTCGCCGTGGAGAGCAAGCCCCGCATGGAGGCCTCTCAGCGGCGCAAGACCGCCGACGCGCTGGAGGCCGGCATCACCGACAACGTCGAGGGAGCGACGGGCACCGCGCCGCTGGCCGGGAACAGCAACGCGGGTATGACGAACCCCGGAGCCACGGTCCCGATCGCCGGCTCGAACGACGGCGTCGCGCTCAAGGGCGCCGCGGACACCACCCTCGGCACCCATGTCAAGGTCGTCACCGACCGCAGCATGCTGTTCGCGGTGCCGGTGAGCTGGCTGGCGGTGGCCGAGGTGGACCAACGGATCACCAACAGCCGCCCGATGCGCGCGCTCGGCGCGGTCCCGCGCGGACCACGCGCCGCCGAGGCCGAGACCACCGCACTGGTCTGGCTGCGTGAGGACATCGCCCGCGACTACGGACTCCTGGACGACGGCACGTTCCCCGAGGAGGTCGGCACCGCCTGGGGCGACATGACCAAGGCCGCCGCCGACCTCGCCACGGCCGAGAAGGAGTACTACGACGCCCGCGCACGGGCCCGGGAGGCCTGGCTCTCGCTGAGCCCCGCGGAGCGGACCGCGCTCGGCGACGACGACCCCCGCCTGGCGACCGCACTGCCGCGGGACCTCGCGCAGGCCCCTGCGGTCGTCGCCTGGCAGGCCGCCCGCGACGAGGCACGGCTGTGGGAGGGACGCACCGACGCCGCCGCCGCGGACCACCACCGGCTGCACCTCGCAGCCTCCCGCCTCACCGCCCACCACCAGGGTTCGGCCTCGGTCCCGGTGCGTGATGTGCCGCAGGAGTACGCCGCGCCGGAGTGGCGTTCCCAGGCGCCGGAGCCGTACGGAATCACCGACGGCAGTGGTTCCACGCCCCGCACCCTCACTTCCCCGGACGGCGCCACGGTGCGCGAGGTGCACGAGATGCCGCACGACGGCGCCTCGTTCTTCCACGCGCTGCTCGCCGCCGCCGCGACCCGGGGCCGGTTGCCCCACCTGCTCGGCAACGACCTCGCCGACCGGTTCGCGGGCGCGGCCGGCGACCCGGAGGTCACCGCCGAGGCCATCGGCGCCGCCCGCGACCGCCTCGCCTGGGCCATGGGCGAGGACGGCAACGAGGATCTGCTCGACGCCCTCGCCCTGGACGTCGCCGACACCTTCACCCAGGACGAACTGGACGCAGCGGGCGTGGTACTGACCCCGGCCCAGCAGGCGGAGTTCGACGCTTTCGGCCGTCTACCGCTGACGTACTGGCCGACGCCGGACCAGCGGGTCGCGCTGGCGACGGCCGCCCTGTCCCGCCCGTTCGCGAGCGAGCCGGTCCCCGCCGACGCCGGGCAACCGGACGGCGTACCGGCCGCGCCCGAGCGCCGCGCCGGTGACAACGGCGGGGCCGACCTGCTGCCCGCCCTTGCCGCGCGGGTCCTCGGCACCCCGCTGACCGTCGTGACCGGTGAGGGCCGCGACCAGCTGTTCCTCCCGCACGGCGTCGATCCGGCCGCCGTCGACCCGTCTGCCGACCCGGTGCTGTTCTCCGCCGACGGCTTCTTCCACGCCGCTCTTCCGCCGGGCACCACGGCGCCGGTCGCCGCCGCGCTGCCGGCCCCTGCGACCGCGCCGGGATCCGGCACCTCGGCCGACGACACCACGCGCGCAGCGCAGCAGCCGCCCGCGCACCGCAGCCACACCACCGCACCCTGGCTGCCGCCCGCCGACAGCACCGGCCCGCGCTACCGCCTCGGCCGCGACGGCGTCCTGACCGCACCCGACCGTGCCACCTACACCCAGGGCGCCCCCACAGGACGAGGCAACGGCTTCTTCGGAGCGCTGTCCACGGTCCTGCTCCAGGCCGCCGAGCAGCCCGGACTCGACCGCCGCGAGGCGGCACGGCTGCGCACGCGTGGCGGAGCGTCGCCCGCCCAGCTGATGCGTCTGAACGGCCTGCCCGGTGACCCCGCCGAACGCGACACCCTCTTCGCGCCACCGCCCATGAGGGTGCGGCCCGGTGCGCCCGCGCCGAGCCGTGACGCTCTCGACGGCCACCTGCGCCGCCACCTCACCGCAGCGCCCTGGGGCCCCGGGGCCGACCGGGCCGCCGCCGAGTGGGCGGCTGCCGCCACCGGCACCACCGTCACCCTGGTCGAGGAGGACGGCACCGCCCACACCTATCCCGGTCCGTCCGCCGACGGGCCGCACCTCCGACTCCGGCGGCGCGGCGGCGACTTCGTACCCCTGCTCCAGCGCACCCCCGCGCCGCCCGCCCCGCAAGCGGCACCGCCGGCTCCGCCCGCGCCGCAGCAGGACCCGGCCGCCGTTCCCCTGCCCCCGTCCCCGGACGGCAGCGACCTCCCGGGGCTCCCGGGCGAGGAAGAGGCGTACGAGCTGAGCACGCTGTCCGGTGCCGGAGCCACCAAGGCCCCGGAGACGGCAGGCACCGAGGACGGGTCGTTCCCCCTGCCGCCGTCCGCACGCACCCGGCCCCCCGTAGCTGATGCGCCGGCACAGTCCCGGAACGCCGACGACAGCAGCGACACCGACGACAGTGACAGCGACAGCGAGAACGGCGCCCCGGAGGTCGATCTGGCGCAGTTCCGCTTCGTGGACGACAGCGGCGACGCCGACGACAGCAGTGACACCGACAGCAGTGACAGCGACGACAGTGACAGCGACAGCGAGGACGGCGCCGCGGAGGTCGATCTGGCGCAGTTCCGCTTCGTGGACGACAGCGGCGACGCCGACGACAGCAGTGACACCGACAGCGAGGACGGTGCCCCGGACGCCGCCCAGGAGGCGTGGCTCGACCTCCTCTTCGGAGCCGCGGCCAGGCACGACCACTCGCCCGAGACACTTGTCGACACGGTGTCGTCGCTGCGGGAACTCGCCATGCGGGAGGAGCTGCCGTCGTACGTGGCCACCGGCGAGCTGGACGCACTGCACGACCTGACCAGGCGGGTGCTGGACCTCGGCCCGGACGTTCCGGTGCACGGACAGCACCTGCTGCTCCTCGGATCCCTGGCCCTGAGCGCCTCCCCTGACGAACTGTCCGACGCCGACGCCCTCGCCGACTACCTGACGCAGCACGACGCCGTCCTGAGCCAGGACACCCAGCTGGTCACGGATGCCGGTACCGGGCGGAACTGGGTCGGCACCGGGAACCAGACGCCGCCCCTGAACTCGTACGCGCTGGAGGGCGAGGACGGCAGCCTGGTCACCTGGACCGCACCCTGGCCGGAGCCGTACGTGGTCCTCGCCAAGGAGAGCGCGGACGCCGTTCACCTGGTGACGCCGCACGGCAGGCTCACCCTGGACGATCTCGGTGAGTTCGCCCGGCTCGTCGCGCGGGACCCGGCCCGGCCTCCGGGAGCCGATGTCGTCCTGGCCTTCCCCCACGGCGACATCGCGGTGCTGGCACGGCACGTCGCCGACCTGACGGGCTCCAAGGTCTGGTACTCGGAGCACGGTCCCCTCCTGTCGACGGACGGGCGGTCCGGCACCGACCACATCACGCTGGGGCCGGTCCCCGACGGCGCCGGGACGGCATGGGCCTCCGTCGGACCGGATGCGGACGACGCCGGCGAGGCGGACTTCGCGGACATCGTCGCCCTGTACGAGAACGAGTCCGAGTCCGCCGACGGGATCGAGGCGCGCCGGCCCAAGCCGCTGACCACGAGGGACTACGGGGTCGAGGACCACCGTGGTGACGGCGTGCTCTTCCGCAAGCCCGGCGACCTCCAGGGCACCTGGCAGACCCCGCAGGCGCTGGCGGACGTGGAGGACGCCCCTGAACTGGCCATGTCCGTACAGGGCTACTACGAGACGCTCGCCACCCAGCGGCCCGTCCTGCGGATCTCCTCGGACCGTACGCTCGCGGTCGAGAACGGCGCATACGGGCAGCAGGTCTTCGCGACGGAGCAGGCCGTCGCCCGCGCGTCGGTCGATCTGGCGCGTGCGGGCCTCGCGGTGCGTCTGCGGGCCGACGAGGACCTGAGCATCCTGCTGCCCACCCCCGACGGAAGCACGCAGCGGCTGTTCCGCGTGACGCCCGACTTCCTGACCCGGTCCGGGCAGTCCTCGGAGGAGGTCTGCCGGGACTTCGCCGACATGCTGGCAGAGAACTCCCGCACGTCGCACATGGTCTTCCGCGATCCCCGCACCGGCCTGGTGGTCACCGCGCCGGTCAACGCCTCCGACGGGGTGGAGGTCACCGGCACGCACCACCTCGCCGACGCCCTGGGCCACGTCGCGGACGGCGACGTGGCGCCCGACACGGCGGATCCCGCGTGGGCGTCCTCGTACGTCCGCCGGGACGACCGGCCCACCGGCGGCGACGGCGGCCCGCTGCCCGGCCACGCGTACGGCAGTGCGCTCAGCCTCGACCAGCCGGTCGACCCGCGCCGCGACGCACTGTCGGACGCCGCGAAACGGATCGGGGTCAACGAGCACGCGTGGGCCGGCGTCGGCGAGGGCTACGTCGTCCAGTCCGTCGCGACGGCCGGCGCCCAGGGTCAGCCGAGCCTGGAACGCAACTACGCCAAGCCGCGATCCGGCATCAGCCGCTCGCACTTCGGCTACCACTTCGCCACCGTGGTCCTGGCCAGCGAGGACGGCAGCCACCAGATCTCCCTGGAGAACCACGCGCGGGTTTCGCAGCGGAACGCCCGGCACCGCGGGGAGGCGAAGGCGAACCTGAGGGGGCACAACCTGAAGGCTCTGCGGGAGGCCGCGGCGCGACTGCGGGGGGTGATCGAGCAACGGGAGGAGGCCGGCACCGACGAGCACCTCAGCGAGCTGCGCGCCCATCTCGACCTGACGCTGGCCCTGGCACGGGCGAAGCAGGCCCAGGCGGAGATGCGCGCGGCGCCCGCCGGGTCACCGGAGCGCGCCGCCGCCGAGCGGACACTGGAGGGCGCCACCCGCACTGCCGCGCAGCGCATCGGACAGCTCGAACAGGTCATCCCCGGCAAGAACCAGTGGTACATGCGGATGTACTCCCAGCGGCCGGGTGAGTCGGCCCACGACACCAACGCGGGACTGCTGGACGACAGGCCCTCCGCCGAGGCGAACCCGCTCACCGCCGTCGTGCTCCGCGGCCAGCAGGCACTGCCGGTGACCATTTCCTTCCCGAAGGGCGCCCAGCAGACGCCCGACGGTGCGAAGCACCCCCTGCGGTACCTGGCCAAGATTGTGGCCAGGACGGCGATGTGGAACACCGCCAACGGGCTGCCGCTCCCGGACGTCAAGGTCACCGGCCAGCGCAGCGGGCTCCTGACGGGCCGGGACATCGCGAAGGCCCGCGCCGAGGCGGTCGTGGCCTCGTTCCGGCAGGAACTGGCCGAGGCGCTCACACCGCTTCAGGACGGCACCCCGGGACCGCACCTCACCGCCGACCTGTTCACCGTCGATGCGGTCTCGGCGCGCGGGCCGCGGTCCGCAACCGGCGACACGGGCACCGGCACCGTGGACGTCACGATCGACGACCACCGCGGCGGACCGCGGCAGGTCGCCACCCGTAGTCCGCGCGCCTCCCGGCCGGGAGGCCTGTGGGGCGGCTCGCCCGACGACGGTCTCGACCCGGTGGCGGAGCAGTGGCCGATCGGCCGCCCGGTCACCGTCATGCGGCCCCGCTTCGGCGGCGTCGACCCGGCCTCCGTCGTGCCCGCCGCCGACGTACCGGCCGCCGACGTGCCTGCGACCGACCTGCCTGCCGACACCGGAACCGGGAAGGGCAAAGCCCCGGCCGTGGCGAGCGCGGACGACGCGGCGGCCACCACGGACCCGCAGCCGAACCGGTGGTTCACGTACACGCGTCCCGCCGAGTCCCGCTCGGAGCCCTTCCGTTACGAGGTCGCCGACACCGGGCACATCAGGCTCCCGGACGGGGAGGAGATCCCGCCGGCCGGGTGGACGCGGTTCGGCCACGACTTCGTCCACGAGGCGACGGGCGCGATCCTGCGGGGCGACAGCGGCTGGATCGGCCGCGTCGCCAACATGGACACCCTCTCGGTCGTGATGGCCGACCTGGACAACGACTCGGCGCCCCACCGGATCACGGCGGACTCCTCGGCCCTGTACCTGGTGCCGGAGGACGGCGGCGACACAGCCCTGCGCATCCCGCTCCGGGAGACCACCGCGCCGCCCCGCGCCCGCCTCGACGACCGGCCCCGTTACGTCGTGCGATCGGCCTTCGACGTACGGCGCTTCACCCACGACGGCGAGACCGTCACCGACCTGACCGTGCGGCTCGCCTTTCACCCGGGGGACGGGCAGGCCGACACCGATGCCGCCATGGCGCGGGTGCTCGAGGGTGTGGAGGAGTTCTACAACCGGCCGGGGCACAGGCTGCCCAACGGCGACCGGCTGCACGTCACCGTCGAGCCGCCCGGGCCGGACGAGGACCCCCATCTGACGGTCGAACTCGTCGGCCGGGACCAGCAGATGAACCAGCGGGCGTGGTGGGCCGACGCCGATCCGGTGGAGTTCGCGCACGAGCTGGCGCACCAGCTGTTCCTGCGGGACGAGACGCGCGACGCGAGCAACCCCGGCCGTCTCCACGCACCGGGCAGCCTGCTCGGCCCGTTCGACGAGCAGGCCCCCGACGGCCTCGCGCAGAGCGGTCTGCGCCCGCGGCACCTCCAGCTGTGGGCCGCGGTCGCCGGGGACGTCACGCCGCACACCGCGCCGGAGGGGACGAGCTGGGCGGACGCGCGGAAGAACGCGACGGCCGAGCTCCGGGAGCCGGTATGGGTCGACCCGGTGTCGCTCCCCGCGGCCGGCCCCCGGACCGGTCCGGACGGCGCGGTGGCGCCCCCGCTGCCCCCCGGACACGCCCTGCCCACGCTGGCGGAGGACCCCGACGAGTCGGAGTCCGACTCGGACTCCGACGACGAGGCCGAGCGCCCGTTCTGGGCCGAACCGGGCTGGCTGGACACGATGTTCGGTCCCCAGCGGGGCAGCATTCCGCGCGCCCGCCTCCGGGAGACCTCCGAGGCGCTGTACGACCTCGTCCGGGAGGAGGCCGACGCGCACCCGACGGCGCAGACGCTGCGCGACGGCCTGAGGCGCGCCACCCGGCAGGTCCTGCACATGGGGCGCGGGACCCGGCCGGGCCCCGCGGACTTCCTGCTGCTCGGCTCGCTGGCGCTCGACGCCTCCTCGGACGACCTCGCCAGCGTCGGCGACCTCGCCCTGTACTTCGTCGAGCGGCAGATCGAGACCGGTCGGGGCGCCCTGGACGACGGCACGCTGCTGCGCGACGACGAGGGGAACGCTGTCGGGCGCGACTTCACCGGGCCGGGGCAGCCGACCCCCGAACTGGCGTCCTACGCGGTGCGCGGCCGCGGCCGGGTCATCCCACGGCCCGCTCCGTGGCAGAACCCGTACCTGGTCGCGGCCGACGCGGACGGCCGCGCCGTCGAGATCGCCATGCCGGGGCGGACCTTCCGGGTGGACAGCGCGGAAGAGCTGGCCATGCTCATCTCGTACGACGCCCGAAGGCCCCGCGGCGCGGACATCGTCCTGGCGCTCCCCCCGGAGTACGCCGCTACCGTCGCCTCCCTCGTCGCGGGGACGACGGGCCGCCGCGTCTGGTACCCGGAGGCGCCGGTCGGTGTGGCCACGCATCCGACGGCCGGGACCCGCCACCTCATGCTCGAACTGAGCGAGGGCAACACCGGTGCGGGCTGGGCCTCGGCCGCCCCGCCCGCCGACGGCGGGCTGCCCGGTGCCCGCGACCTCAGCGGCGAGGCCGACACCGGGAGCGAGGCCGACCCGGACGGCGAGGACGACGGGTCCAGCAGCGACGACGACGCGGACTTCGACCGCATGGTCGACCAGGCCGTACTCGAACGGCAGATCGAGGGGCGTCGTCCCCGCCCGCTGACGACGCGCGACTACGGCGTCATCGACAAGCGGGGCACCGGGATCCTGTTCACCCAGCCGCTCCCGCGATCCGTCGGGGAGGTCCGGGCCGGCACCGGACCCGACGCGCTGATCCTGCCGCGCCAGGACCACGGGACCGTGGCCATGGCCGACCGGCCGCCGCTGCACATCTCCGAGGACCGGACGCTGGCGATCCTCGCGGCCGACGACGGCACGACCGGCCGCGGCCGGCAGGTGTACGCCACCCGCGCGGCGATCGAGCACTCGTCGGCGCGGCTGACCGCGGCCGGAGCGGGAGTCCGGCTGAAGGCCGACGAGTCGACCGGTGTGCTGCTGCCGACGGAGGACGGTTCGTACGGCGAACCGCTGTTCCGGGTGGAGCCGGAGTTCTTGACGGCTTCCGGCGGTTCGGAGCACGCCTTCACGCGGGACTTCGCCCAGATGGTGGCCGGCGCGGCGAGCGCGCCCCTGTCCCACATCGCCTTCCGGGCTCCCACCGGCGAGGTCGTCTCGACGGCCCCGGTGAACGGACTCCACGGCCGGGAGGTCACCGGAACCCACCACCTGGCCCACGCACTGACGGAGGTCGCCGAGGGCACGCGCGCCGCCACCGACGTCACCCCGCGCTGGGCCGCCCGCCAGACGGGCCGGGACAACCGCTTCACCGGAGGCGTGGTCGGCGCCCCCACACCGGGCGAGCGTTACGGCCAGGCCCTGAGCTACGAGCCGCAGGACAACCCGCTGCGCACCCCGCTGGCCTCGGCGGCGCGTCGCATCGGCGTCAACGAGTACGCATGGGCGGGGGTCGGCGAGGGCTACCTGATCCAGTCGGTCAGCACCACGAACGACGGCGGCGCGCAGCTGTTCTCGCACAACCACGCCAAGCCCGGCGACCGGGTGGGCCCGCACGCCCCCTACCACTTCGCGCAGGTGGTGCTGGCCAGCGAGGACGGCACCCACCAGATCACGCTGGAGAACGAGACCCACTCCCGGAGCGAGATCCCGGCCGAACTCCTCGACGACGTCATCGACGAGAACATCGACCGCTACGGCGAGGACGAGCTCATCCGGCTGGCCGGCGGAGCCGAACAGCGCCTCTCCGAGGCGCGGCGGAACGGCGCGGACCAGGCGGAGATCGACCGCCTGGAGAGCTTCGCGCGGGCGGCCAGGGCCCTGGCCGGTGTCCACGAGGCGGAGCAACTGCTGTGGTACTTCGACGAGGACCGGCCCGAGCACGCGTTGGCGCTGCACGAGGCCGACCGGGCGCGCTCCCGCGCGAGGGATCTGATCCTGGCCGCCGCGCCGGTGATGGACAGCAAGGACCTGTGGTCCTTCCGGGCGTACAGCAAGCGGCCGGGCGAGTCGGCGCACGAGGTCAACGCGGCCCTGCTGTCCGACTCCTCGCCCGCGGTGGCCAATCCGCTGACGACGGTGGTGCTGCACGGCCACGCGCCGCGCCGGCACCAGCACACCGTCCGCTTCGAGGAGGGGCAGCACGACACCCCCGCCTACGCGGACGGCACGATCGACGGCCTGGCCCTGGCGCTGGCACGCGCGGGGCTGTGGAACCGCGCCCACGGCCTGCCGATGCCGGCGGTCACCCTCACCGGGCACGGCAACCGCTCGCAGGCCAGTGGCCAAAGGCGGGCCGACGCCGTCGCCAGGGCGCTCGCGGCCAGGCTGGCCCAGGTTCTGGACACCTTCCAGACCGGCCTGCGCGGGCCGCGCGTCGGCGTACGGGACTTCGGTCTCACCAGAACCGCCAAGCGGGTGCGCAGTGCCACCGACCCGGACCAGGGACGCGTGGTGACGATCGCGATCGACGATCAGCGCCTGGTCCCGCCGGGGCACTCGCGGCACACCGCGCCCGTCGGAGAGCCGGACCGGTCCGAGGAGCCCGCACCCGTGCGGCCGGACGGGTCCGCGGCCACCGGGCCCGCGACCGCCGAACCCGTACCCGCCCCCGAGCGCGCCAGGTCCCGGCCGACGGGCCGTTCCGCACAGGCGAGCCGGGAGCGCGGTAACAGCGAGGCGCCCCCGTGGGCCCTGGCGCGGATCCGCTACGCCGAGGAGTCCGTCGCCTTCGACAGGCGGCTGGGCGAGTACCTGGCCGAACACGAGGCGGTGACCGCTGAGTTCCGGAAGATGGCGAGTGCCGCGTGGGCGGAGGCGCGCCGGCGGTATCCGCGCACGCTGGCGACGTTCGGCGACACCAGCAAGTTCAAGGCGGGCGTCGTCGGCACGTCCCGCGAGGCACTCCAGCGGGTGGTGAGGAGCGGGAACCTGCGGGAGCTCGTCGCGTTCCTGTACGAGGGGATCTCCCGTGATCTCGTGCCGGAGATGCTCGGCGGCGCCGAGGAGCAGCATCCGGACATCGCCGCGGAGCGGCCGAGCCGACGGCAGCGGGAGACCTACGCCGCGTACATGCAGCGCGCCACGGAGATCCAGGCGTCGGACATGACCCTCGCGGACAAGCAGGCCGCGATCAAGGAGCTGCCGCAGCCGGTGGCGGACCCGGCACGTCCGGACGACGCGCGTCCGCCGCTGAGCGAGGCGGAGCGCCGGTTCGCGGTCGACGAGGCGGGACTGACCTGGATGCCCGCGACGTCGGTGTACGACATCGCGATGAGCGCCGAATTCCAGGGGCTTTCCGAGGACTCCGGCGGTCTGGTGGCGACCGGCACCGCCGGGTCCACGTACCGCTTCATGCTGCACGCCGCCCGCATGCGGGAGCAGTGGGGCCTCGACCTGGACCTCGGCCTGATCCGGGCCGGGATGCTGGCCATCTCGCTGACGGTGGGCCACCACACCGTCCACGAGGTGATGCGCGGCGCCCAGCTGGCGCTGAACGACGTTCCCGGCCACGACCCGGCCCTCGACTACACGGACAACTGGGGCCGGTACTGGAACATCTATCCGCTCGACGAGCAGGAGCTGCGGGAGAACGTCGCGCGGGAAGGGCTCTTCCCCGACGAGCACGCCCAGGCCTTGCTGGACGAGCTGGAGCCGAAGCCGGGTACCGTGACGCGTGAGGGCGGCACCGGCACCCGCACCGCGCTCCCGCACCGCCCGATCCACACCCGGCCCGTCGCCACCGAGCCCAACCACCCGGCGCCGCAGATGCCGAACCCTCCCGCCACGCACCGGGTCACCGCCGCGACGGCCCCGGAGGTGTCGCCCCACGAGGCGGAGGGCCACCGCGACGCGGTCCTCGACGCGCTGTACGGTCTGGGCGCCCTGGACGGCGTCGACCGGGAACGGGCCGCCGAGGGGCTGGAACGGCTGGACCGGCTGCGGACGACGGACCCTGAGCTGCGCGGAGGCTTCCTGGACCTGGATGCGCTGGTCCGCCGGGTGCTGCTGCTCGACCCCGCTGACACGGTGAACGCCGCGGCGCGTGGCGCCCTGGTACGGCTGGTGACGGCCCCGTTCACAGCCGGCGCCGGCACCACAGCCGCGCTGTCCGCCCATTACCTGGCCCAACGCGGAGCGTTCCACCCGGACTTCCGGCTCACCGACGCCCAGGGCCGCCCGCGCGGCTGGAACTGGCTCGGCCGGCCTCTCCCGGCCGACTTCGATCCGGGCACCACCGGCCGGATCTCCCGCGCCCCCGACGGCACGACCGGCCACAGCGGATCCGAGACGGCGCCATGGCTGCCCACGCCGGGCCACCCCGATCCGTACCTCGTGCTGCTCGACGGCCGGACCGACGCGGTCGTGGTGCGTGGGCTCGGCGGGTTCGCGCGCCCCGTGCCGCCCGAGGTCTTCCACGAGCTGATGGCTCTCGACCGGAACCTGGCGGGCCGGCCGGGGCCGCTGCTGCTCCACGTCGCCCGGCCCACCGCCGCGTCCCTGGACCTGCCGCGCGGGCTCGCCGACCGGCTCGGCCGAGAGGTGTGGGCCACCACCGGCCGGTCGGCCATCGGACGTCTCCCCGCCGCCCCGGACCGCTCGGTGGTCCTGCTGCTGGACGAGGAGAAGCAGGCGCCCCGGGGCCAGTGGTTCGCCAACACGCCGGCCACGGCGCCCACCTCGCCCGCCGACGCGGCGGACGATCATGTCAGCGCCCTCTCCATCGCCCACCACGGCCACCGGTCCACGGGCTACATCTCGATGGACCTCGCCGATTCGGCCGACGGCGGCTGGTCGCGAACGCTGTTGCACAGTCGGCTGGGAGAGGTCACGTCCTACGCGTTCCAGCGCACCGCCTACGACGCCAAGGGCGTCACCTACCCCGTGCCGTGGGCCGAACTCAACCTGCCCGCACCGTACTTCGCCAACAACCACGGCCTGCCGGGCTCCGTCAAGTGGCACACCCCGGAGGGGGAGAGGACGGACGACGGGCCGCAGTTCGCCCGCAGGCTCGCCCGCCGCCGCAGCCTGACCTCGCTCGCTCCCGAGCACCCCGTGGCGCTGCTCGTCTGCTACGCGGCGGCGACTCCCGGCATCGGTGAGATGCACGGGCTGCACATCGAGGGCCCGCTGCCGTTCACCCCCGACCCGCTCGCGGACGTCGCGGTCGCCCAGCACACGGCCAACGAGACGGGCCGCACGGTGTTCGCGACCTCCCTGGTGAACGCCGTCGTGCAGCGGAACGGTGACCAGGAGGCGTACCTCAGCGTCCAGACCGACGCGCGGGGCCGCGTCCACCCGTGGGTCATGTTCCGGCCGGAGCCGACCGGTGACGCGCTGGACGGGCGGGCCCGCGAGGCCGGGCTGCATCACGGCCCCGGACCCGCCCCCGAGGTGACACGGGAGCGGGCCCTGCGGCTGGTCCGGGCGCTGCGCCAGATCTTCGGCCCCACGGTCGACGAGAGCCCGGAGTATCCGGTGCTGCTGCGCGGCATCGGCGCCCTCGACCTGATGCGCGAGGCCGATCCGGACCTGAACCGCGACGGCGCACGTCAGTTCACCCTGGACCTGTACGAGCACATCCTGGCCGGGCATCACGGGGGAGGGCTCCCGCTGGGGCCGGTCCCGCAGTTCGCTCCGGAGAGCCACCACAGCCTGCTGGCCGAAGCGGCGCAGCGGTGGGACCGGGGCCTGCACGGCCCCCTGACCAGCTGGATCGCCCTGCCGCAGCTGGCCCGTATGGTGGCGGGCCTCACGTCGTCCCCCCACCGCGAGTCCGTGGCCCGGCGGGTCCTGGGGCTCGACGCGACGGCGCCGGTCGGCGAGGCCGAGTGGTCGCGTCTGCTGTGGGCGTCGTTCAACGCCGCCACGATGACGGCCGCCCTGCCGGACCGGGGCGCGTTCGCCGCCGCGGTGCTGCATCTGCCCGCCCCCGCCCCGGCGTCCTTCGGCGACGCCGTCCTCCTGGCGCGGCAGGCTGCGGCTGCGGGCCGGAACCCGTGGCAGCTCCACGAGGTGGCCGCCTACCACCTGGAACAGCAGGGGGCACTGGAGGACGACAGACTGCTGACGGACGACGAGGGCACCGCCTGGGGCCGGGCGCTGGACGGCACATCACGGCCGCAGGGCACGTTCGACCACAGCGTCGTGACGCTGCTGGGGTACGCGCCCGACGGCTCGCTCGTGCCCGTCGGCACCGAGCCCGCGCCCTGGACGGCCGACCCGCACCGCCCGAGGCCCTTCGTGTACGTCGCCGACGGTGACGCCGAAGGGCTGCGGATACAGGGAACGGTGCCGCCACTCGAGTTCGGCGAACTGGTCTTCCGAGACCCGGAGTTGCTTTCCGAGAACGGATACGCCGAGGTCATCGCGGTGGTGCCGCACGGCAGGCCGTCCGGCGCGCGGCCCGTCGAGGGCAGCATCCCGGGCGAGGGCGCCCGGAACTCGGCCCGGAACTGGTGGGCCACCAGCGGCGCCACCACGCTCCATCACGACCCGACGACCGGAACGTTCACCGTCGCGGTGCTGCCGGGCCCGGACGGGCAGCCGGCCACGGCGGGCGGCTGGGGGCGGATCACGACCCCCGAGGGCGACGGCTCCGGCACCACGCCCACGGCGACGGCGACCAACTCGGCGTCACCCCGTGAGGCCGTGGTGGCCGATGTCACCACGGAACACGACGCGGCCTGGGGCGCCCACGCACAGACACTGACCGCGCTCGGCGAGGCCACCGCCGAAGCGGCGACGACGGAGCGGATCAGCGGTGACGAGACGGCCGTGACGGACGCCTGGGCCGGGGTCGACGAGGCGCGCCACCGGCTGGAGGACGCGGAGGCGCGGCTGTGGACCCTGGGCGTCGCTCCGTACGAGCTGGGAGCGGCGCGGAACACCGGCTCCGACAGGGACGACGCGGCCCCGGCCGTCCCGAGGGACGCCGGTGAACGCCGGTGGATCGCGGACCAGGTGACCGAGGCGGACCTGCCGCCCGCTCCGCCGCAGCCCACCGAGGACGAGACCGTCAGCCTGCAGGAGCTGGGTGGCGTGGGCATCACGCCCTCCGTCGGCCAGCGCACCGAGATGATGCTGCGCGGCGACGACCGGCTGCCCGCGCGTGAACTGTCGCCGCTGGACCTGGTGCGGGTGCGGATGGCGCGGCCCGACGCCTGGACGGACACGATGGACGCGGTGGCCGCGAACGCGTCGCGGCGGCTGTGGGCGCAGGCGTACGCCCGCTTCGCGGACTCGGCACCCGAGGGCGCGGACGGGACCGACACCACCCGCGCCTGGGACGGCGCCGTCTCCCTGGTGCTGCCGGCGGAGCCGCACGACGTCCTCGCCGACTCCCGGTACGCCGGTGACGGCTTCCGCGACGCGGTGCGCCGGGTCGCCGGCCACCTGCTGGAGACGGGGACCGGCACCGGGGCCGCACCGGCCTCCGCCACGGAGCTGGCCGACACCCTGCGCTCCGGCCTGGACCTGCGGCCGCGCTGGACCGCTCCCGTCACGGAACCCGCCCCGGCTCCCGGGACCGGCACGGAACCGGTGCCGGTCCCGGCAGCCCAGTCGGGGACCGACGCCGACATGACCGACTTCGACATGTCGATGCTGGACGACATCGATCTGGGCACGATCGACTTCGGTGACTTCGACCCGTCGGCCTGGAACGACCTCGAGGCAGGCGACTTCGACTTCGACTTCGACTTCGACCTGACCGGAACTGACCTCGCCGACCTGGGCCTGACGGGTCCGGACACGACCGACGTCGACATGACCGGTCTTGAGCTCACCGGCCCGGACATGACCGCGCTGGACACGGCCGACGGTCATCCGGTGTTCGCCGCGCCGGTGACCGCCGCGTCCGCGCGGCCGCTCGCCCCCCTGCCCCGGCTGAGCCTCGTGACGTACGCCCAAGGTGAGACGCGTCCCTCGGCCGGCACGGAGGAGAGCGTCGAACGACTGGCGTTCCAGGTCGCGAAGGCCGGTCTGCGCAACCTGCGTACGCGGGTACCGCTGCCGAAGATCGATATCGCCGGGTACGGTGCCGACGCCCGCCAGACCGGCACCGCGCAGCAGCGGGAACAGGCCGCCCGGCAGAGGGGTGACCGGCGCGCGCGGACCGCGCGTGACCTGTTCGTGGGGAAGCTCGACGACGCGCTGCGCGCCCTCCAGACGAGCCTGCCGGAAGGGCGGACGCGACTGTCCGCGAGGGACTTCAAGATCACGTCGCGCGGCCGTGCGCGCCTGCCCGGCCGGAACGGCACCGCGGCCATGTCCGATCCGGTGAGCCGCGCGGACCTGGGCCGGCAGGCCACCATCGGCCTCACGTCGCCGGGGCACGCGGCGGCGGTCGAGACCCTGGACGCGCTGCGCCGCGACGACCGCACGCTGCGCGCCGGGGAGTTCGATCCGGACGCGGTCACCCGGCGAGTGCGACGCCTCGGCCCGTCCGTGCTCGTCGATCCGGAGATGCACAGGGACCTTTACACGACGGTCGAACGGGCGCTCGCGGCCGGGCGGGCGGGCAGCCTGGCCTCCCTCACGGCGTACGCCTTGGAGGAAGAGGGCGTACTTGCCGCGGGCCGCGCCCGGTACGTCACCATGGGAGGCGACCGGCTGGCGGGCCTGAACTGGGCCGGGTCCGATGTCGCCGAACTGGAAAGCCTGTTCGTGGACCACCTCCAGCAGGATCAGGCGGGCGGGTTCGCTCCGAGCGGAATGACGGACTTCGCCCCCTGGGCGTGGGACACGACCCCGTACACCGTCCTCGCCGAGGGCAGCCACGACACGGTGACGGCACGGCTGCCCGACGGAACGACGAGGGACCTCGACCCCGACGAGTTCGCCGAACTGGTCGCCGCCGACCCGGCGTTGCCGGGCCTGCCGGCTGCGGCCCCGATCGTGCTGGCCGTCCCGTTCACCGGCGACCGGTATCTGGAACTGCCGCGCAAGCTCGCGGAGCGCACCGGCCGCACCGTGTGGGCGCACAGCGGCCTGGCGCGGCGCAACCCCGATCCGGCGGGGTCGAACACCATCGCCGTGATCCAGCGGGACGGGATGCCCCACGGCTCGTGGGTCCCGGTCCGGCCCGGCCTGGCGCCCGACGCGGACGACGGCGCCCCGGACTGGCATCGCGACGTGCTGTCCCAGCCCATCGTGAGCGCACGGACCGGGCGGCAGATCGGCCGCAGTCTGCACCAGCCCGGCGAGCTCACCGAGTCGTCGCGCGAGGACCACTTCAGCCGTCTCGACCAGATGACGCTGTACGTCCACTTCAACCGTGCCACCGGCACGTACTCCGCCAAGCTCCCGCTGGCGGACCCGGGGCCGAAGGACAAGGCGTACCACCTGGCCGGCCACGGTCTGCCCGGCAGTCTGGAGCTGCCCCTGGCCGACGGCGGGGCGAGGACGGCCGACCGGCACGAGGCGGGGGAGTGGCTACGGCGGCGCAAGAGCCTGTCGAGCCTGCCCGAGGACCACTGGATCGACATGGTGGTCTGCTACTCCTCGGCCCCGCAGGACGGTGCCGTGCAGGACCTCACCCAGGCCGGCGACTCCTTCCCCGTACCGTTCGCCGCCGATCCGCTCTCGGACGACGCCCTCTCCCTGGGGCAGCATCTGGCGAACGTCACCGGGCGCACGGTCCGTCTGTCCCACGCCCTGCAGGCAGCTTTCACCTACCAGGACGACCCCGTGCGGGTGCTGTTCACCGATGCGAGCGGACAGCGGTGGTGGTGGGACACCAGCCGCCCGGAGCCCGGCGAGGCCGAGCTGGACCGGCTGGGGGCACTGGCCGGGTTCACGGGCGAGCCGTCGCCGCGGAGCCGGGCCGAACTGCTGCGCCTGGTGCGGGCCCTGAAGCTGCTCCTGGGCCACGACGTGGAGGACGCCGCCGACTTCGCGGCCCTCATCCGTGGAGCCGGTGCGCTCGCCAACATGTGGCACTCCGATCCGGACCTCGGCAGGACCGGCCCGTTCTCACCGGACCTGCTGCGCCGGGTGATCGCCGCCCACGCGGAGGCCGCTTCCGGGGTGGACCGTCAGGTCACCCGCCGCGTACTGGCCGCAGCCGCACAGGCGTGGCAGAACGGACCCTCCCTGCCGGTGAGCGGGTTCGTCGCCCTGCCGGTGCTGCGCTCCGCCGCCCGGTGGCTGCAGGACACCGTGGTGGTGGACGAGGCGGCCGTCGCCGCCCTGAAGCTCTCCGGTCCCGACGACGTGGGCGATGCCGAGCGGGCGCGGATGTTCTGGGCGCGGGTCAAGGCCGAGGAGACGCTGGCCGGTCCGGACGCGGACGCCCTCACGTCGTGGATCCGGCACCTCGATCCCGGCGTCGACGTGAACGACACGCTGCGCGGCGAGGCACTGACGGTGCTGACCCGTGGTTTCGCGGCGGGCCGGAACATGACGGCCCCGGACGTGGCAGCCGCGTACGACCTGGAGACCCGCGGCGCCTTCGGCCGGCCCGCGCCGGCCACGACCATGGGGTCCGCCACGGGCGGCGGCCGGGACTGGGCGGACGGGTCGGGTACCCAGCCGGAACTGGGTAGGTTCCGGACCCCGGGCGGACTCACCGACGCCCCGTGGGCCGGGCAGGACGCCTACGGTGAGGACAAGCCCGTCCCGCACCTGGTCCTGGCGGACGTGGGCTTCCTGGACGACAGCCGCGTCCAGGTGAACTTCGACGGTGCCTCCTACGAGGTGACGGCCGTGGAGTTCGCCGAACTGCTCGCAGCGGACGTGGAGTTGAACCGAAAGAAGCTGGCCGTCCCCGTCCTCCTGATGCTGACCGGTCTCGGCGGTCCGGCGTCCGGCGTCGCGGACGTGATCGCCCAGCGGCTGGGCCGCAGCGTGTGGTGGAGCCCGTTCCCGGCAAACCTGTCCGGCAAGGACGACGTAGGCTTCGCGGTGCCCACGCTCGTCGACTCGCTGATCACCCTGACCAGTCCGACGGTCGCTGACTGGAAGGAGGCGCGGCCCGTCGACCGCGCCGGGACCCAGGAGGGCCCGCGCCCCGTCGAGCCGCCGCTGCCCGCGGCGCCGTCGCCCGGGAAGAGCCCCACGGCCGCGAGCGCCGCACCGCCCGTCGTCGATGCGGCGGCGACCTCCGCCGTGAAGCCCCGCTCCTCGGCCGGAGACCCCATGCAGGGCGTGGAGATGACGTCGGTGCCGACGCTCACCTCGCCGGTGTACACCGCCCCGGCCGCTCCGCAGGCGGCCCGGCCCTTGCCCGCCCTGCCGACGCGCGCCCTCGTGGCGTACGGGCCCGGGGAGACGGCCCCGTCCGTGAAGGGTGCGGACACCCTGCGCCGGCTGGCGTCCCAGGTGGCCGCCGCCGGGCTGCGCAACCAGCGGGCCGGCGCGGCGCTGCCCCGCGTCATCGTCACCGGCTACGGCGCCGACGCGCGCCGGACGGACAGCTCGGCGCACGTCAACGAGCAGGCCTCGGCGGGCAGGCGGCGCGCGCAGGCCGCGCGCACCCTCTTCGAGCGGCTGCTGGCCCGCTCGCTGGACGACCTCCAGAAGGACCGCGCCGCCGGCGAACCGCGTCTGACCGCCGAGGACTTCTCGGTCGGGGCGAGGAGCGTGACACGGGCCCCCGGTGACTGGGTGGGCACGGGGGCGCTCGACGGCGTGACCCGGGCCGAGCTGGGGCGGCAGGCCACGATCGGCATATCCCAGCCGCCGGACGCGGCGGCGGTGCAGACGCTGGACGCCCTGCGGCGCCACGTCCCGGCGCTGCGCGACCGTCCGCTGGACGTGGACGCGCTCGCCCGCCGCGTACTGCACCTGGACTCCGGCGCGAGCACCGGACCGGACCTGCGCGCGGAGCTGTTCGCGCTGGTGGAACGGGCCACAGCGGCCGGTGCGGCGACCAGCCTCGCCGCGCTGGGTGCCTTCCGTCTCACCGAGCTGGGCGTGAGGGCGCCGGGCCGCGCACACCACTTCACCGTCCACGGCCGCCGCGTACCGGGACTCAACTGGGACGAGGACGACGTCGCGGAGCTCGACACCGCCCACGGCGACGTACTGGAGGACGCGCCGTCCGGCTCGTACGACGTCCTCGACACGGGGAGGACCCCCTGGCCGCAGGGCGTGACCCCGTACGTCGTGGCCGCCGACGGAGGGCACGACCGGGTGGAGGCACGGCTGCCGGACGGCTCGACGCGTGAGCTGGACGTCGACGAGTTCGTGGAGCTGGTCGCGGCGGACGTGGCACGGGAGAAGCTCGCGCAGGGCACCCCGATCGTGCTGGCGATCCCCTTCGCCGGGGACGGCTACCTCGATCTGCCGCGCACGCTCGCGGACCGCACCGGTCTGACGGTATGGGCCCACAGCGGCGAGGCGATGCTCAGCTCGGCGCCCGGCGCGGCGAGCACCATCGACACCGTCCGGCGTCCCGGCGTCCCGCAGGGCGACTGGATCGCGAGCGAGCCCGGCCTGGCGCCCGACCCCGACGACGACACACCGGACTGGCACCGCGACGTGGTCACCCGGCCCATCGTCAGCGCACTGAGCGGGAAGCAGATCGGGCGCGCCTCGCACCACCCCGCCGAGTACGCGAAGGACTTCGAGAACGAGGGCCGCCATCTCGACCGGATGACGACGTTCGTGCACTACTACCCGGCCACGGACAGGATGTCCCAGGAGCACGACCTGCCACGCCCGGGCCCGGAGGACACCGCCTACCGCCTGGACCTGCACGGTGAACCCGGCCGCCTCCAACTGGCGCTGCGGGACGGCACCGTCCGGACGGTCGACGAGCGGGAGGCCGGACCGTGGCTCAAGCGCCGCAAGAGCCTGGCGAGCCTGCCCGAGGACCACTGGATCGACCTCGTGGTCTGCTGGAGCGGAGCGCCCAAGGACAGCGCCGTGCCGGCCCCGGACAGCGTGAGCGACGCCTTCCCCGGCCCGTTCGTCCCCGACCCGCTGCGCGACGTGTCCATGGGGCAGCACCTGGCGAACACCACGGGACGCACCGTTCGCCTGGCCTACAGCTCGCAGGGGACGCGGTCGGACAACGGCCGGTACTCGCGCACGCTGTTCGCCGACGCGCAGGGGCGGCACCGGGCATGGGACCTGTTCCGGCCGGAGCCCTCGGGCTCCGCACTGGACCGCCTGGCCGAGGTCGCCGGATCCGGCCCGGTCCACGGACACGACACGGAGGAGACGCGCACGAGGACACTGCGCCTGGTGCGGGCGCTGCGGCTCACGTTCGGGCACGAGGTGGACGACGCGTCCGACTTCGGCGATCTGCTGCGCGGTGCCGCGGCGGTGGATCACATGTGGCGCGGAGACTCCGACTTCGACACCGCCGGCCCGTTCACGCTGGACCTCCTGCGACGGGTGGTCGAGGCGCACCCCGATGCCGCATCCGGTGTGAACCAGGAGGTCACCCGCCGTGTGCTGGCCGCCGCCGCCGAGCAGTGGACGATGTGGCCCGGCGACCCGCTGGCCGCCTTCGTGGAGCTGCCGGCCGTGGAGGCAGCCGCCCGGTGGATGCGGGACGCCGACCCCGAGGAGGAGGTCGCCACCGCCCTGGACATCGACGCCGACGCGGTCGGCGAGACCGAACGGTCGCGCATCTTCTGGGCCCGGGTCAAGGCCGAGGAGACGCTGCCCACGCCCGGCCCGGACCAGGACGCGTTCGTCGCGCAGGTCCTCCATCTGAGCCCCGGCTCGTGGCCGGACGCCGTCGGGCGCGAGGACGCACTCGACCTGCTCACCCGCGCCTTCGCGGTGGGCCGCCAGGCATCCGACCCGCATGTGGCGGCGGCGTACGGCCTGGAGGAGTCGGGGGCGTACACCACCACCGGTCTGCGCGCGGTGCAGGGCAGCGCCCGCGGGACCGGCCGCGACTTCACCGGCGGACAGCCGCAGTCGTACGTGGACCTGACGCAGTTCCGCACGCCCGCCGTGGTGGCGGACGCGCCGTGGGCGCAGGGCGGGGGCAGGCGGGTCCCGTACCTGGTGCAGGTCGCTCCGGACGCGCACGACCCGGAACTCCTCCGACTGACCTACGACGGTGAGACGTCCAGCGTGCCCACCCGCGAGTTCGTGGAACTGCTCGCCCACGACCGCTCGTTGATGCGCAGGGGACTGACCACCCCCGTCGTCCTGGCGTTCACGGGACCGTCCGCCGACGCAGGCGACGTAGCCGAGCGGCTCGCCCAGCGGCTGGGCCGCACCGTGTGGTGGACCGACTTCCCGGCGGACCTCTCCGGCACCGGCGACTCCGGGCAGCCGGTGCTGACCATGCCCCACTCGGCCGTCATGGGAGGTGTGCCGGGGGGCGGCGTCTGGAACGAGGCGCGCCCGGTCCAGTACACCGCGCCCAAGGACGCGCCCCGCACGCTCCCCGCGCCGGTGCCCCGGTCCACCGGACGGGGCGCCACGACTCCGGACCCGGCTGCGGACACCGGACCGCAGGGCGCCCTGCCGCCGCGCACGCTGCGGTCCGACCCCGACTGGGCCTTCGCCCCGGCGCCCGGGGCGGCTTCGGCCCCGGCCTCGCCCGTCTCCTCCTCGGACACGTCCGAGTCGTGGTCCACGGACTCACTTCCGTCCGCAGGAGTTGTCGACGCGGCCTCGGACCCGCTGCTGTCCGGCGCCACACTGATGAGCGACGCCCAGGGCGCTCCGCGCGGGCGCGACTGGACCGGCTCCGGCATCAGGAGCGTCGACGCCTCGCGGACGCGGCTCCACGAACAGCGGGGCGGCGAGCTGCGGAAGGTCTCCGAGGAGGCGTCACCGTGGGGGGCCGGGGCCTATGTGGTCGCGGCCGACAGCGGCTACGACGAGGCCGTCTTCACCGACGACCGGGAGCTGGGACCGCAGGCGCTGGCCGACCTGCTGGCAGCCGATCCCGTACTGGCGTCGCTGCCGCCCGACGTCCCGGTCGTGCTGGCGAGCCCGTACGCGGGTGCCCAGTACGGCCAGTTGGCACGGGCCGTGGCGGAGCGGCTGGGCCGCAGGGTCTGGGCGCCCAGCGGCGACGGACGTCTCATGGGCCCCGAGGCCGGGGCCACGGCCGACGTGACTGCCGCCGGGCCGGACGTCCACGTGCTCTCGCTCGTCGACTCCCACCCGGACGACGCGTACGGCGACTGGGTGCCCTTCGACCCGCCATCGGACGGAACCGGCCCGGCCACGGACCGCGAGTGGGTCACGGTGGACGGCATCCGGTTCCGGGACAGCGACGTGGAGACCCGCCCCCTGGTCGGGGCGGACCACCGCTTCGACGGCCGCGAGTCGATGCCGGACGACGGCCGCAGGCGGCTGCGGGAGCGACGGCTGAGGCTGTACCGGGGCATGCGTGAGCGCGCGCACGTGCTCCGCCTCGGCGACACGTTCCACACGGTCGGCGCCGAGGAGACCGCCCCGGACCCGGAGGCGTCGGTCTACACCTTCCACGCCCACGGCGTACCCGGCGGGCTGAAGCTGGTCAGCAAGGAAGGCCGGGTGCTGCTCCTCGGCGCCGAGGACGGCGGACGCTACATCGGCGGGCTGCCCGAGGTGGTCGAGCGGGCGGCCGGCGACGAACTGCACGTCGCGAGCTGTTACGGCGGAGTGGCGGGCGACCCGCTGCGCGAGCAGTCCCTCATCAGGCCCGCGCCGCTCGTCGAGGACCCCCTGGAGGAGGTCGCACTCGCGCAGCACGCCGCCAACCACAGCGGGCGCACCACCACCGCCGCCACCGGCAGGACCGGCTACAACGACACCATGCGGCTGCTCGCCGCGACGCCCGACGGAACCCTGGCACGCATGGAGACCTTCCGGCCCGAACCGGTCGACAGGACGGCGGAGGTGACCGAGGCGGCCGGCCTGCGCCCCCTCCCGCGTCCCAGCGGCCTTCCCGCCTGGGACGACGAGGGGCCGCGCGCCCTGCGACTGGTACGGGCGCTGAGGCAGGTCTTCGGCAACGAGGTCGAGGACGACCGCGGTGTGCCGGGCGGCCGTTACGAGCGGCTGCTGCGCGGCATCGGCGCCCTGGAGACACTGCGGGCGAACGACCCGGAACTGGGCGCGCTCACCCCGCTGCGCATGGAGCTGTGGCAGCTCCTCGCGCCGACGCCCGGCGGGTCCGCCCCCGGACCGGCCGACTTCGAGGCCGTGCTCGACCGCGCCCTGGCCGCGCCACGGGACGCGGCGCTCACGGCCGTGTGGGACGCGCCCGCGCTGCGGGCCGCGATGGACCGGCTCGCCACAGGCGGTGACGCCGCGGTGCGAGCGGTGCTGCGGATGTCCGCCGGTCCGCTCACGCCGCGCGCGTACGCCCGCGCGCTGTGGGCGATGACCGGCGCCGCACGGCTGCTGGACGCCAGGACATCCGCGGAACGGGCGGAACTGGGGCGTGCGGCGCTCCACCTGCCCGCCGACGCCACGTGGGACGCGTCCACGGAAGCCCGGCTGAGGGAGCTGACCGAACAGGCCTTCGCCACCGGACGGGACTCCGGCCACCCGGACGAACTGGCCGTCTTCCACTTGGAGACGCTGGGTGCGTTCGCCGACGAGGGCCGGATCCGCACGCCCGGCGGCCCCCTCCAGGGCCGCAACTGGGGCCCCACGCAGACTCCCGGCGGGCTGGAGCCCTCCCGCCTGTACGCCGACAGGACCGGCACCGCCGGGAACACCGGCTCGCTGGAGTTCGCCCCGTGGGCCCAGCAGGGCGCCGCCGCCCCGTACTTCGTGTACGCGGAGACGGACGACGCCGGCGCGGTGGTCCTGCGGCTGCCGGGCGGCACCGTGCAGGTCACCGTGCCGGAGCTCTTCGCACTGCTGGAGTCCGACCCGGATCTCTCGCTGACCGACCACCACCGCCCCCTGGCCCTGCTGGTGCCCGGAATCGGAACAGGGCAGCTGCGCGCGCAGCAGCACTTCTCCGTCACGAACGACCGGACCGTATGGAGCTACGACGGCGCGTTCACGGTGTCCGAGGGCAGTGCGAAGCGGCCGGGCGTCGTGTCGGCCCTCGCTCAGGACGCGGGGCGGCCCGGCGCCTGGCATCGGACCGTGCCGCGCATGCCGTCCGCCGAACCGTCCGTCCGTCCGGGCTCGGTGAACCCTGCGCAGAGCGCCGAGTGGAACGCGAGCACCGCGCCCGGCACCGGCACGGCTTCGGCGGGGCAGCAGGTCCTGCCCTATTCGGCGGACGGGCAGTTCGACGGGCGGTACGAGGAGACGCTGGAGGCCTTCCCCGTCGCCGCCGCCACCGACCGCCACACGGTGTGGGGCTACGGCCAGGACGATCCGGACTTCCACGTGTTCGTGGCCGAGATACCGTCGCTCGGACTGCGCGGCGAGTACAACTCCGACGGCCCGTCCGCCGGTGGAGTCACCGACATGGCCGGGCGGGTGTACTCCAAGGGCCCGGCCTGGGACTGGTACCTGCCCGGTCGCGGACTCGTCGCCTCCTCCCGCCTGTTGACGGAGCCCTCCACCGCGAACGAGCAGGGCGCCGAGCCCGTGCCGATCGGCTGGCCCGCCACCGGACCGGTGAGCCCGACCCCGCCCGTCGACCCGGCCGTCGTCGCCGCCGACCCGGCCGCGCTGGCAGGCAGCACGCTCCCCGACGCGCTGTGGCGTGACCACGACGCCCCGCTGTTCCGCTTCAGTCCTGACGGTCCCGAGCAGGTCTTCCGCGAGGGGCTCAAGCCGTACGGCCCCGAGATGGTGCACCTCATCGACCACGTCTACGGCGGCAGCGCCCTGGTCCCGAACACCGTCTTCGCGAGCGCGACCGCGAACCGTGACTATGTGCGCGACAGCGCCCGCGCGAACCCCATGGGGGCGGCCGCCCTGCACCGCCGCTACCGCTGGCGCTACGACATGCAGGTCCCCGGCGGCATCGACGTGAACGCCACCCTGGGTCTGGCCTCGCCCTTCCCCGACCAGGAGGAGGTGCTCTTCCCCGGAGGCATCGACCGCCGGTACATCCGTGGCGTGCAGCCGATGGCGTACGGGATGCCGGTCGGACCGTACGTCGCCAACCCGCACTTCGCGCCGCACACCGGAAGCGGCGGGGCGTCCGTCGTGGACGCGGACTTCGCGGGCCCGACCGCCGGCCAGGTGCTCGAATCGTTCCCTGCGCTGTCCCTGGACTCGGATTCGGATTCGGACGACGATCCGCGGCCGTTGCTGTCGCGGGGCGACGATTCCGACTCGGACGACGATCCGGCGCCCCGGCCGTCGCGGGGCCGGGAGCCGTCCACGGACCGCGAGGCCACCCCGGTACCGGGGGGCTCCCGACGGGACGCCCGGCCGGGGGACTCCTCGGAGTCCGAGGACCAGGGCGGTCAACTCGCCGCGCCTCCCTGGGCCCTGGCACGCGTCCGCTACGCGCAGGAGGCCCTTGACTTCGAGCAGCGGCTCGCCGCGTACCTGGGCGACAACCAGCAGGTCAACGACGAGTTCGGCAAGGTCGTGCGGGCGTTCTGGGCGATCGCTCTGCACAACCGTACGGACTACCGGCAGTTCGGCAGCAGGAACGGCGAGGCCGCCGGATCCGTCGGGACCTCGTACGACAAACTCGCGCGGGTGGTGGAGTCCGGCAACCTGCGTGAGCGGGTGACGTTCCTGTTCAACGGCGTGGCGAGGGACCTCGTCCCGTACCTCATGGGAGGCGTCGAGCCGCAGCATCCGGTGATCGGACTGGAGCGCCGTGACCGGCACCGGAGCGAGCAGCTCAAGCGTTACGAGCGCGAGCGTGCCGAACTCTACGCGGCGGACCTGGACCCCGAGGACGAGGAACAGGAGATGGAGGAGCTGGACGCGCTGCTGCGGACACATCTGCGGCCCCACGAGGTCCGGCCCGCACTGAGCCCGGCCGAACGGCGCCTCGCGGTCCGGGACGGGGTCCTGCTCTGGTCGCCCGCCGGGCTGACGGACACGCTGCCGATGGCCGCCGACTTCCAGGCACGTTCCGAGGACTCCGGCGGTCTGGTGATGACCGGCACCTCGGGCAGTGCCTACCGGATCATCACGCATGTGGCCCGGCTCACCCGGCTCGCGGGCGTGCCCGTGGATCTCGGCCTGATCAGGGCCGGACTGGTGAGCGTGCTGGTGGGCGTGGGCCACCACAGCTTCCACGAGGTCATGACCGGCGCCCAGCACGCCCTGGACGAGAGTGACCGCACGGCTGCCTCGGTCTACGTGAACAACTGGGGCCGGTACTGGGACGCCTACCCGCTGACCGAGGAGGAGCTGCGGGCCTTCGTCGCCCGGGACGGGCTGTTCCCGGACGAGCACGCACGGGCTGTGCTGGCCGAGCTGGAGGCCGAGAAGGCCGACCAGGCCGGGAATCCCGGCGAAACGGGGGCAGGGAACGACGACAGCGCGCACCGGTGATGAGATGTCTTCGTTGTCTTCCTCCGCGAGCCGGGCATCCGCCCGGCGTGGATTGTCTGGAGTGACCCCTATGCCGACCTCTGGCGGACAGCCGGACGGCGCCCGCTGGCCGATACCCGCCACCGTTGCTCGGGGCGCGCCGGACTTCCCCGCGCCGCCCCAGGACATCGTCGCGGCGGCCCGCACCGCTCCCGACCACTGGCTGTCGGTGACCGACCGGCACTGGCTCGGCGAGACGGACGAGGAGCCCCCGCCCCCGTGGGCCGTCCTCGGCCGCTGGCGCAGTGACGCGCACGGCGAGATCGTCGAGTGGGAGGTAAACCCGGACTACCGCCCCTCGCCCGCCGCGCTCGGCTGGGCTCCACCGGTCAACGACGCCGACGCCGCCGTGCACCTGGCCGCCACCGGTTACGGCCCGGACGCGGACGTCGCCGAGGCCCTCGCGGAGGCCGGCTCCGTGGCCGTGTGCGTGGACGGGGACGGGGAGCCGGCGTGGACGCGGGCACCCGGCGGCGCGCACGCGGTGCCCGTCTTCCCGGAGCCGCCGCAGGAACCTGCGGGCCCCCTGCCCGCGCATGTGATGATGACGCTTCCCGATCTCCTCGACCGGCTCCCGCCCGGCCGGGACGTGATGTTCCTCAGTTCGTCCGCCCCGGCGGCCCTGCTCGTCCCGGCGGACGATCTGCGGGCACGGTGGGAGAAGGCTACGGGCGAACCCGCACCGGGCGCCCCGGCACCGGCCGTCGGGCGCCCCAGTACCTACCCGGATACCCCCAGCAAGCGAGGACAAGATGAGTGAGTCCGGCGCCGAAACCCCTGCCGCCGCCCCCATGGACCCCGAGCCACCCGAGGAGTTCGTCCAGGCCGCCAGGCTGGCACCCGACCACTGGCTCTATCTGACCGATCCCGCCTGGCAGGGGGAGGGCCCGCCGCCGGAGTGGGCCGTGGCCGGTCAGTGGCGCTCCGACTCCGAGGGCGAGATCGTCGAGTGGGAGGACAACGAGGACTACAGGCCGTCACCCGAGGCGATGGGGTGGCCCGAGCCCGCCGACGACGTGGACCGCGCGATCCAGCTCGCCACCACCGGGTACGGCGCGGCGGAGGACGTCACCTCGGCGCTGGCCAGGACTGACGTAGCGGTGCTGGTCACGGCGGACGGCGAGCCGGTGAGCGCATCGGCGCCCGACGGCACGGCGGTCGTCCTGGTCTACACCTCCCCTCGCTATCTCCAGGCCGCCGGGCGGCTGGGGTTCCAACAGCTGCCGGTAGTGGATCTGCTCGGCCGGATCCCTCCGGGCCACAGCCTGTACCTCAACAGCTCGGCCCCGGTCAGCATGGTGCTGACCACGGACGGGCTCGCGGAGGTGCTGCGGGAAGCGGCGGCGGAGGGGACAGCGGCTCCGGCGGGGGCGCTCCCGGAGACCACGGACCTGGACGTCAGCGTTCCCCGGACCGAAGGGACGGAGCGGACGGAGCCGGTGGAGGGACGGGACGGGACGGCCGATCAGCGGTCCGGGACGCCTGGGAGCCGGCTGTCGGCCACGTCGACGCCTACGCCGGAGACATAGCCACCGGAGGAAGACGAGCCGGCCCGGCACCGACGAACGGAGCGGCCGCCGCGAGTGCAGGCGATGCTGGTGAAGGCGAGGAAGTGGTCAGCTTTGCGCTCGTAGCGTCGGTGGAGGCGGCGGCAGCCGGCGAGCCAGGACGTCGGGTCGGCCGCGTGCGTTCGACGGTCCACCGGTGGCGCCCCGGTCGCGGTGACGACTCGATCCCCCTGCGGGCAATGCGTGGCTGTATGCCGCGCTCGCGTTACCATCGCCGCAGTCCGCGGCGGGAACGAATCGGCGGTGATCAGCCGCAGCGACGACGGACGTGGCGGTCCCGGTCCGGCGTGCGGCCGGTCATCGAAGGCTGCTGCGACAACCCCGTTGGAAGGCACCCCAGAAGTCCTCGTCCACCCCCGTATCGACGAACGGGTTCCAGTTCGTGTGGGCGACGAGCCGGTCGTGTCTGAGAACCGCAGCGCTTCCAGGTGCGCTGGAGGTCAGATGGCCGGTTGCCCCTCCCCTGCGAAGGGGCAGCGCACGGACCCGGTCATGCCCGGGGGGCAAGGTTCAGTTCCGCCAGCGCGGCCGCGGCTTCGGCGGCGTGGCCCGCTGAATGGCTTTTGGCCAGTGCCCGGTTCAGGTGGCGCTTGGCGGCTTCCCGGTCGCCGCGGAGACTCGCGGCGCGGCCCAGGCCGGTCTCGGCACGGATCTCGCCCCTGTTGTAGGCCCGTTCGGCCGACACGGACAGCGCGCGCTCGTACAGTTCTGTCGCCCGCTCGGTGCGGCCGCCCGCCAGAGCGGTCTTGCCGAGCCAGGTCAGTGCCTCGACGACCTCGGTCCACAGCCCGAGTTCCTCGGCCATCAGGAGACCTTCCCGGTGCAGTTGTTCCGTCCGCACGTCGTCGCCCTCGCGTTCGGCCGCGAGCGCCAGGGACCGGGTGGCCCGGAGCTGGCCCCAGCGGTCGCCGACCTCGTGGAACAGCGCGGCACCCAGTTCCGCGGATTCGTCCTGGGCCGGGGCGTGACTCGCGAGCTCGACCAGTGCTGCGGCCTGGCCCCAGCGGTCTCGGGCGGCGCGTGCACCTGCCAGGCTCGCCTTCACCAGCTGCCGCCCCTCGCGGTGGTGGCCGTGGCCGGTCAAGCCGGTGCCGAGGAACCACTGCAGCCGGGCTCTCAGCACAGGATCCTCGACACCGGCGACGAGGTCCTCACCCGCCGGGTCCGGTGCCGCGGCGGCCTGCGATGTGCGCAGCTCGATGCCGGCCAGCCAGGCCCGCGCCGTCAGGCGCACGGCCGGGGCGGCCTCGCCGTCGGCGGCCAGCGCCGCCCGGAGCGACCTGCGGGCCTCGGTGAGCCGGCCGCGCAGGAACCAGTACCACGCCAGCGCGTTCACCATCCGTACCGCGTATCCGGCGGTGCCCTGGGTGACCGCGAGGTCCAGGGCGCGGCGCAGGTTGACGGTCTCCGCGTCGAGGCGCTCCAGGCAGCAGCGCTGGTCCGGGCCGCGCAGCCGCTCGCTCTCGCGCTCGGCCGACTCGGTGCAGTGGCGTACGAACCGTGTGCGTACGGCGGTCTCCTCACCCGCCTCCACCAGTCGTTCGGCGCAGTAGGCGGCCACTGATTCGAGCAGCCGGAACCGGTTTTTCTCACGGACCACCAGTGAGCGGTCCACCAGCCGGGACAGCAGGTCGGGGACCCGTTCGGCACTCAGGTCGCGGTCGGCGCAGACCGCCTGGGCGGACGAGAGGGTGCAGCCGTCCGCGTGCACGACGAGGCGCCGCAGCACGGTGCGCTCGTCCGCGGTCAGCAGCTGCCAGCTCCAGTCGAGCATGCCCCGCAGTGTCTGCTGGCGGGCCGGAAGTCCACGCACCCGGACGTCGGGCTGGGTGAAGCGGTCGTCCAGGCAGGCGGCGAGCTCGTGCGGGCTCAGTGTCCGCAGGCGGGACGCCACGAGTTCCACTGCGAGCGGAATACCGTCGAGGCGACGGCAGATGGCGGAAACGGCCGCCGCGTTGTCCGCGTCGAGAACGAAGCCGGGTGCCGCTGCCACAGCCCGTTCCACGAACAGTTCGACGGCGCCGGACCGGGCCACCGCCTGCGGATCGGTGCGTTGCGGCAGCGACAGCGGTGGCACCGGATGCACCACCTCGCCGGGGATGTCGAGGGCTTCCTGGCTGGTGAGCAGGAGGTGCGCCGCGGGCACGGCCGACAGTATGGCGTGGGCGAGCACGGCAACCGGCTCGACGAGGTGTTCGCAGTTGTCCAGCAGGATCAGCAGGTGCATGCCGGCCACGGCTTGGCACAGCCAGCCCACCAGGTCGTCCAGGTTCGGCTCCGTCGCCGCGGTGTCGCACAGACCCAGCGTGGTGATGACCCGCTCAGCGATGTCGTCCGGGGTCGACGTGGCGCCCAGGCCGGCCAGTTCGACCAGCCACACGCCGTCGGCGAACTGCCCGGCCGCGTCGCGCGCCGCGGCGATGGCCAGCCGTGTCTTGCCCACTCCGCCGAGACCGGTGAGGGTGACGAGGCGGGTGTTCGCGCCGGGGTTCAACCGTGCCCGCACCTGCTCGGCCGCCTCGCGCCGGCCGATCAGCGCGGTCAGCGGGGTGGGCAGGTTGGTACGGCACGACAGGGACCCGATCGCGGGCGTGGCCAGCTGCGGCTCCTGGCGCAGGATCGCCTCGTGCAGCGCGGAGGCTCCCGGCCCGGGTGACGCCCCCAGCTCCTCAGCCAGTTGTCGCCGCAGGTCCTGGAAGCTCTGCAGCGCATCGCCCTGCCGCCCGGCCCGGTACAGGGCGCGCATGTGGGCCATGCGCAGCCGCTCGCGCAGCGGGTGCCGTGCCACCAGTACGCCCAGTTCCGCCGCCAGGGCCGTGTGCTCGCCCAATGTCAGGCGCACCTCGGCCTGGTCCTCGACGACGTTGAGGCGCAGTTCTTCCAGCCGGGTGATCTCGCTGCGGGCGAACAGGGACTCGGCTACATCGGCGTAGGCCGGGCCCCGCCACAACGCGAGCGCGTCGGCGAACAGGCCGCCCTTGACCGCTGGTTCCTCGTGGGCGCGGGCGCGCTCGGCCAGCTCCTGGAACCGCAGGGCGTCGACCACGTCGTCCGCGAGCAGCAGCCGGTAGCCGGCGGGCTCGCGGACCACCTGCTCGCGGCCCAGCACGCGGCGCAGCTGGGAGATCTTGGTCTGCAGCGTGTTGGCGGACCCGCCGGGCGGGTTGCTCGCCCACAGGTCCTCGATCAGGCGGTCTGCGGGAACCGGTCCGCCGCCGTGGACGAGCAGATTCGCCAGCAGGGCGCGCACCTTCGCTTCGGGGACCCTGACCGGCAGCCCCTCGGCGTCCCAGACGGCCAGCGGGCCGAGCACCCCGTAACGCATGGGCGCAGTCTATCGCCGAACGGCCCTCAGGAAATCGTGCGTGGGGGTCGGCACAGTGGCCGGTGCACGTTGTCGGAACTCGAATCGCATGGGAGTGCCATGAGCACAACGACCGTACGCAGGGCCGGTGCCCGGGAGTGGGGAGGGCTGGCCGTCCTCTCGTTGCCCACCGTGCTGCTGGGCCTCGACGTCACCGTGCTGTACCTGGCGCTCCCCTCGCTGGCCGAGGATCTGCATCCGTCCGGCACCCAAGAACTGTGGATCATGGACGCCTACGGCTTCCTGATCGCCGGCTTCCTCCTCACCATGGGCACGCTGGGTGACCGGATCGGCCGGCGCAGGCTGCTGATGATCGGGGCCGCGGCCTTCGGGGTCGTCTCAGTGCTGGCGGCTTACTCCAGCAGCGCCGAAATGCTCACCGCCGCGCGTGCGGCCTTGGGGGTCGCCGGCGCCACGCTGATGCCGTCCACGCTGGCCCTGATCAGCAACATGTTCGCCGAGCAGCGCCAGCGCTCCTTGGCCATCGGTGTCTGGGCGACGAGCTTCGCGCTCGGCATGGCGCTCGGGCCGGTGGTCGGCGGCGTGATGCTGAACCACTTCTGGTGGGGTTCGGTGTTCCTCCTCGCGGTCCCGGTCGCGATCGTGACGCTGGTAGCCGCACCGGCCCTGATCCCCGAGTACCGGGCGCCGCAGAACGGCAGGTTCGACCTGCTCAGCGTCGCGCTGTCGCTGATCGCGATCCTGCCGGTGGTCTACGCGGTGAAGCGGTTCGCCAAGGACGGCCTCGACGCCGCCACGATCGGCGCCGTGGTGTTGGGCCTGGTCGTCGCGGTGCTGTTCGTCCGGCGCCAGGGCAAACTGGCGAGCCCGCTGCTGGACGTGCGCCTGTTCACCAACCGGACGTTCAGCGCCGCGCTGAGCGTGCTGCTCATCGGACTTGTCGGCGTCGGCGGCTCGATGCTGCTGATCACCCAGCAGCTCCAGTTCGTGGAGGAACTGCCCCCCGTCGAAGCGGGCTTGTGGATGGGGCCGCCCGCGCTGCTGATGTTCCTGGCGGCGATCGCGTCGCCTCTGGTCGCGCGCCGGGTGCCGCCGGGAATCGTGGTGGCAGCCACCCTGGCACTGTCCACGGTCGGGTATGTGCTGCTCGCCCTTGTGGACGCCTCGGGCGGTATCGCCCTGATGGTGATCGGTTTCGGTCTCGTCTACCTCGGGCTCGGGGCGCTCGCGGCCCTGGGCACGGACCTGGTGGTGGGAGCCGCGCCGGCGGAGAAGGCCGGCTCGGCCTCGGCAATGTCGGAGACCGTGCAGGAACTGGGCCTCGCCCTGGGCGTGGCGATCCTGGGCAGCCTGGCCACCGCGGCCTATCGCAACGAGGTCCGCGCCGAGATCCCGGCCGGCACCCCGTCCGAGGTGGCTGACGTCGCGGGGGACAGCCTCGCCGGTGCGGTCTCCTCGGCACAGCAGATGCCCGCCGACTGGCTCAGCCATGCCAAGGAAGCGGCCACCTCCGGGATGAACACCGCGATGGTCGTCGCCGCGGTGTGCACCCTGGTGCTCTCGTTCCTGTCCGCCCTCGTGCTGCGGCACGTCAGCGTCATCGGCGGGGACGAGCCGGAGGCCGGCGGGGACGTCCCCGCGGAACCGGCCGCGTCGAAAGTCTGACCGCGGCCGGGCCCGCACCCGTCGCCGCCCCACGGCACGCGGTGGCTCCGGCGCCGGCGGGAACCGCGAGACCCGGCCCCTGGGCTACTCGGCGGCCTCCGCCACCACATTGCGAGAGCCGGACCACCAGCCTGCCCCGACCCGAATAGACCCCGCCTCGCAAGCACGAAACCCCCGTCAGCGGACCAACGAGGGCTCTTGAACGATCGAGGCCACGCCGGTGACCCGGACCGCCCGCGGTGCACGGCGGCGTCTGAGCGCCAACTCCCTTACGTACGAGCGGATTTCGGCACCAGTCACGGGTATGGAGTAGTCGCTGCAACTGGCCAGGCCGGTCATCCCCCACCCGCTCGGCGACCGTCCGCCGATCTATTTCAACGCCAACTCCCGGGGAACGCAACGCTGAAAGTGATGCGCGCACCACTCATGTGCCTCTCGCAGCTTCTCCACCCACCTTCATTGGTCACGGACTTCGAGTTCCCCGCCCATGACGGGGGCAGCGGCCACAACGACATACTCGGACGCCGAACACGGTGCAGGACCTGCCGCCGTGCGCGGCCAAGACGATAAGAGACCACCCGTATTCGCCCTGAAGTCCCCTGATTAAGCGTCGAGTTGTTGTAGGTCCACTGTGCGGGCACACTGCCGTCATGGGTTCCCGGAAGCAGTGACGGAGGCGAACTTGTCGCGACGGGCCACACGGTCATCGAAAAGCGTCTTACCCCCCTGAACGCCGGCGCATCGGATGGTCGGCGGAACGCGCGGACGTCGAGCCCGTTCCGCCACCCTCGATATCCCGCGCGAGTGGCCCCTGCGGTCGGCCTTTCTCCTCCAGGTGGAGCAGCGCCGGCTGGGCACCCGTCGGAGTTGCCGGGCCCTGGGCTGCCTCCGGCGGGCGGTGCGGGTCTTCCTGCGCTGGTTCCGCACGCGAGTGCTCCAACTCGCCGGCCGCGATGCCCCTGTCCGCCCCCACGGCCCACCGCTGCTTCCATGGAGGCAGCACCAGGTCGGCCGCTCAGACCCCAGCAGCTGCTGACGCTCACTACCTGGGTCACATCGGTGCGAGCACGGGAAACAGGGCCCCCTCCCGCGAGCCGTCGATGCACGCGCCAACTACCCCCGCGCGGAAGGCTTTCAGGGCGGACGTGCATTTGTTTATCCGGATTATGGCCTCCGAGAGGGTACTGGTGAAGATCCGCCCCGGTCCAGACCAACGCGAAGAAACTCATCTTAACGACTCAAAGTGACGCGATCGGGATCGCGAGTCGCCAGGCTGTGGAAAGGCCTCGTATTTCTTCAGCCCCTGGGGGTCCGCGAACCGTGCAACATGCGTGCAGGAACAGTGAATAGTTCAATCATCTGGAACGTCCCGGTAACCCGCAGCGGCGCAACTGCAGTTAGAGTGACAGCAATTCACTCCGCACTGTGCGGGGCAGGAAAGGACATTGCTGTGACTGCCATGTACGATCGCTTGGCTGGACTGCTGACGAACAAACTCGGTGTCGACGCAGCGGAGTTGAATCCCGCCGCCACGTTCGAGGAACTCGACATCGATTCGCTCGCCCTCGTCGAACTCACCGACATCATCGAAGGGCAGCTCGGAATCGTCATGGAGGAGGGCGAGATCAGGAAGGGCGCTACGCTCGCCGAAGCGGCGCAAGCCCTCGAGATACACGCGGCCGCCGGCCAGTGAGCCGTGAAGTGGCCGTGACGGGGCTGGGGCTGGTATCGCCCGCCGGTGCGGGAACTGAGCAGAGTTGGCGAGGTGTCTGCGCAGGTGTCGGAACCGCTACCGAAGACCCCACTCTGGCCTCCGCCACTGTGGGGATCTCCTGCCGTGTCCCTCCGTACGATGCAGACGCCGAGTTCGGTGCGTCCGAGGCCTGGCGCCTGGACCGATTCGTCCAACTGGCGCTCATGGCCGCCCGGGAGGCGGTGTCCGACTCAGGTCTGGAGCCCGCCCGCTGGGACGGAACCCGGGTAGGCGTCGTGATCGGCTCGGCAGCAGGCGGTGTGGCCACCTTGGAAAGCCAGCACGCCGGCTTCCTGGAGAGAGGGCCCAAGGGAGTATCCGCTCTCTTCCACCCCATGGCGCTGGTCAACATGGTCTCCGGCCGTCTCGCCATCGAATTCGACGCCACAGGCCCCAACCTCGTGACCGCCACCGCTTGCGCGTCGGGTGCCACCGCGATCGGTGTCGCACGCGACCTTTTGGTCTCGGGCGCCTGTGACGTGGTGATCGCCGGTGGCACGGAAGCCGCGATCTCGCCCACATTCGTCACCGGGTTCGCCCGGATGGGAGCACTGTCCCGTCAGTCCGCGCGCCCTTCCAGCGTGTCCCGGCCCTTCGACGCGAACCGCGACGGCTTCGTCATCGGCGAAGGAGCGGGGGTACTGGTCCTGGAGCGCTTCGACCATGCCCGACGGCGCGGTGCGGACGTACGGGCAAGGCTCGTCGGGTACGGGGCGTCAGCAGACGCCAGCCACGTCACCGCCCCGCACCCGCAGGGCAGAGGGATCGAACAGGCGATGCGCCGTGCCTGTACGGACGCCGGGTTGCCACTGGAGCGGGTCGGACATATCAACGCCCACGGCACCTCGACCCAGCTGAACGATGCCGTGGAAGCGGAGGCGATCCATCGCCTCTTCGGGCCACGCGTCCCCGTGACATCCACGAAAGGGGTCACCGGTCACACCCTTGGTGCGGCCGGCGCGATCGAGGCGGCACTGACTGTTCTGTCACTTTCCCGCCAGACCCTCCCGCCGACCGCGAACCTGGAACAGCTGGATCCCGCCATCGGGCTCGATGTCGTCAGCGGCCGGCCGCGTCCCGTCGCCGCCTCGTACGCACTCACCAACTCGGCCGGTTTCGGCGGCCACAACGTCAGTCTCGCCTTCGCCGTCTGACGCTTGCGCCCCACAGCAGAGACACAGGGGAAGGAACCACCCTCACCATGCCTTCCAGCACACCCACGGATGACCGGGACGAGCTGATCCGGCTCGTTTTCGACGGCACCTTCGACAGCGTCCACGCGGATCTCCGCGACACGGTCTCGGATCCGCTTTTCGCACCGCGCAGCGGGCTCGACGCGACCCAGCAGGGGAGGCTCGCCTACGACCGGAGCCGCCTCGTCCACGCCCGAACCGGGCCTGCGCAGAAAGTCCTCGACGACCCCCTTCGCCTCTTCGCGCTCAGCGAATGGCCGTCGCTGATGGACACGACCACGCTGCCCTTGCTCATGAGCCACTACAACCTCTGCCTGGGAACCCTCCTGCACCACAGCGCAGGGCGCGAGGACCTCGACGACATCATCGAGGAGCTCGCCACCATGCGGTCGGTCGGCATGCTGATGGTCACCGAGCTGGGCTTCGGGAACAACGCGGCAGCGATGCGCACCAAGGCCGTGTACGACCCGCTGGCAGATGAGTTCGTCCTGAGCACGCCGGACGCTCAGGCACAGAAGTTCATGCCGTACACCGGCATCCAGGACATTCCGAAGATCGCGGTCGTGATGGCCAGGCTGGTCGTCCAGGACACCGACCGAGGTATCTTCCCCTTCATCGTCAGAATCTGCGACGCCGACGGTCTTCGCCCAGGTGTGCGGGCCACAGCCCTGCCGGACAAGCCCGGTCTCGCTCTGGACAACGGCGTCACCTGGTTCGACGGCGTACGCCTGCCCCGTCGCAATCTGCTGGGCGGAGCCATGGGGCGGCTCACGCCCGACGGTACCTTCGAGAGCACGATCCCCAGCCGGCGACGGCGTTTCCTCACCTCCCTCGAGCGGGTGCAGCCCGGCAGGCTCTGTCTGGCCTCCGCCCTCGTCTCGGCCGGGCGCGCCAGCCTGTACATCGCCCTGAGGTACGCGCAACAGCGCAAAACCTTCGCACCGGGCGAGAGTGATGTGCCCGTCATCGCCTACCGAAGCCAGCAGACGGCACTCTTCCGGGCGCTCGCCGACGTCTACGCCATGACGTTTCTCGTCAATCGCACGAAACGCGCGTTCGTACGCACCGGAGTCAGCGACGACACCAACCACCTGATCTCCCTCACCAAGGTGGTCAGCAGTTGGTCGATGACCGACGTCCTCACCACCTGCCGTGAACGCACCGGGGCGCAGGGCATGTTCTCCGCCAACCGCATCGCGGACTACATCGCCATGGCCCAGGGCGTAGTCACGGCCGAAGGCGACAACCTGCCCCTCCTGGCGAAAGCGGGCAACGAACTCCTTGCCCACCCGCCCGCCACGGACACCGGCACGCCTGAGCCGCGGGGAAGAAGCCTGACCGACCCCTCCTTCCACCGTGAGCTGACACGGTTCCGCCAGTCGCGCCTGACCGACACCACGGCGTATGCCATGCGCCGTGAGATCCGCGGCGGCAGTTCCCTGTTCGACGCCTGGAACCATCACATCAACGCGGCGCTCACCCTTGCTGAGTCCCGAGGGCGCGAACTGGCCCTCGAAGAACTGCATACGGCCGCGGCCCAAGCCACCACCCCGCGCACCCGTCAGGCACTCGGCCTGTTGGCGGCGATCTACGGGCTGGGCCTCACAGAGCGTGACGCCGCGTGGCACCTGGCCCAAGGAACGCTCACTCCCCAGCAGGCCACCCGCATCCCGGCTCTGCTGGAAGCGCTCAGTACCCGTGTGCTGCCCTACGCGGACCTGCTCATCGACGGGTTCGGCCTCACGGACGAGCTCCTGCGTGCCCCAGCACTCCGCCCAGGGCTCACCGACTTCCACGCCTGACAGTTACCAGTGAAGAGGTACCCTGCCGTGAATGTGACTCTCGCATCCGCGCCCCCTGTCACCCGCATCGAGCAGACCGGCCCGGCGGACGTCCGCAGGCTGGTGACCGTACAACCAGGGATGTGTGGGCCCACCGCGCTGTTCGCTGCCAGGGTCGGGGACTGGACCTGGGAAAGCGTCAGCACCGTCTGCGGTCTCGATGTCTTCAACGCCCAGGACACCCAAGGGCGTGCCGCCTACCTGGCGTTCCACTACTTCCGTATTCGCTCCGGAGGCGATCTCACCCCCGAGCGGATCACCTTCGGGGACCGGCTGGAAGTCATCACCCGAGTCTTCTCCCAGGGCCGCCGCTCGGTGCTGACTCTCCACCGCATCCGAAGGCTTCCCCAGGGCACCACCGATCTCGACGCCTCGTTCGACCTCGAGGAATTTCACGAACTGCCACGGCCCGACTGCCTGTACGTGGAAAACCTCAACCACTGGCTCACCCGAGGGGCCGGCCACACCAATGTCGGACTGGTGCACACCCCGCCCGTCGGCTTCGACCACACGCGTCTCCCGGAACTGCCCGACGTCTACTCCCCGAAGGCGCTGTGCAGACAGGCCAGGGTCGACCATCGTATGCACGATCCGGCCACGGCCCATTACACCCAGTCGGGCGACGAGCTGATCGTCAACCATCGCGTAGACGTGACGCGCGACATCAACGGTGTCGGGCTGATGTACTTCGCCTCGTTCCTCAGTATCGCGGAGGGGGCGCTGCTGGAACTCTGGCGCGGCCTCGGCCGGACCGACCGAGCGTTCCTCGACCGTTCGATCCAGGACATACGGATCTGCTACCTCGGCAACGCCGATCTCGATGCGACACTGCGCCTTCATCTGCGCCTCGCGCGCGATCCCGAGAACCAGCACCATGAGCGGGTCGACATCCTCATTCAGGACACGGCGGGCAACCGCGCCCTCGCCGTCGCGTCCTTCCGTATCCACATCGCATGACTGCAGCGAGGAGGCAGCTCGGCTGCCCCTGCCCAGTCCGACGATGCTTACACCGAGCGCAGATGACGATGCGGCAGTCGCCCGTGATGATCAGTGCTACGGGCACGTGGGAAAGGATCACAGGGAGTTCGATCCTGGCTCAGCAGGTGCCGCGACCGCGGCCGCGGCGCCGGGAGGAACCGGCCCCCACGGCCAGCTCCCGTGCACGGTGAGGCGGTAGCCCCCGGGGCCGGTGAAGGAGAACGTCGGGGCCGCCCTGCGGGGCGCCATGGACAGGGCGATGCGCGACCATGACCTCACCGTCCCGCAGTACTCCTGCCTCGAACTCCTCGATGAGAGGCCGGGCCTGTCCAACGCCGAACTGGCCCGCGCCACCTTCGTCACCCGGCAGTCCGCCAACGTCGTCCTCCGCGGCCTCAAAGAGGCCGGGCTCATCACTCGGCCGGCCACCACTGACCACGGACGCGCCCTGCCCGTCCACCGCACTCCCGCCGGACGGCAACGGCTGCACGCGGTGCGCGGTGCCGTCCATGCCGTCGAGGAGCGCATGACCAAGGCCATCCCCGCGTGCCGCCTCGCCGCACTCCTCGTCGAACTCGACCTCCTGACCGAGGCCCTCGACGGGTGACCGAAGCGATGATGGTGAAGGCTGGGCCCCTGCCCCTGCCCCTGCCCCTGCGGACGACATCCTGTGCGGCGGCTGGGCGGGCCGGGATCGGTGCGCGAGGCCTGTTCCGCCTCCAGCACCCGTGCCGCGGGCCCCGCTCGCCCCGTACCGGCGGCCGGCTGTCGACCGGAGGCGGAAGCTGGAGGATGACTTTTGCGCCGACTCGGCTGGCGGGACCACCACCACCGAGGCCCGGGAATTCTCCGTTCCACAAGCGGATAATTGTTTCTTCTGAGTTCCCCTTACTCCTCCGCCCCTGACGAACCATCCGTTCTCGCAAGGGAAGTCCGTGCAAGCCGAAATTACGCCACTGGCGCGGTCGGTGCTTTTTGGACTTTATATGCGGGAGGGGCCGGGAAACCGTTTCTCCATATCTACGATGACGCGCTATGACCGACATATCACGGGACAACTCCGCCACCCGTGCGCGCTGGCAGACTTGTCTCAAGCTCGCCCGTGAACTCCTCCTCGTCGGCCCGGACGGCAGCGACCAGAAGCTCGGCTATCTCCACACCTTGATCGACACGGGCCGCCTCGGCCCCACCCACCACCCGCGCAAGAAGATCCTCGTCATCGGCGCCGGCATCACCGGCCTCGTCGCCGGCCGCCTGCTCAAGGACGCCGGCCATGACGTCACCATTCTCGAGGCCAACGCCGACCGGGTCGGCGGACGCATCAAGACCTTCCGCACCACCAAGCACCACCAGCCCTTCGACGACCCGGCCCAGTACGCCGAGGCCGGTGCCATGCGGCTCCCCGACTTCCACCCGCTGGTCCTCGCCCTCGTCGACAAACTCGGGCTCGGCCGCCGCCAGTTCTACAACGTGGACGTGGACCCCGGCACCGGCAGCGGGCCCGACGTCCCCGTCCCCCCGGTGACGTACACCTCCTTCACCGGCCGGACCTGGACCTACGGCGACGACGACCCCGGCTTCCGCGAACCCGACAAGCGTGGCAACTCCTGGATCCGCGCCAACCGCGTCCAGGTGCGGCGTGCCGACTACACCACCACTCCCGAACGGATCAACGAGGGCTTCCACCTCACCGACGACGAGGTCCGTGCCCCCGTCGTGAAGATGGTCGACGACGCGCTGGAGAGCGTGCGCGACTACTACTCCGACCTCGTCGACGGCAAGCGCGTCAACAAGCCGTTCGACGAGTGGGTCGAGGGCTGGGCCCGGGTGATCCGCGACTTCGACAGCTACTCGATGGGCGGCTTCCTGCGAGATCACGCCGGGCTCAGCGACGAGGCGATCGAGGCTGTCGGAACCCTCGAGAACATGTCCTCACGGCTGCACCTCTCCTTCTTCCACAGCTTCCTCAGCCGCAGCGACATCAATCCCGGCATCCGCTACTGGGAGATACCCGGCGGCAGCTGGCGTCTGCCGCACGCCCTCCACCAGGGCCTGCGCGACGAGGTGCGGCTCGGCCATCGCATGATCCGCCTCGAGTACCACGACCCCAGCCGCGACACCGATCCCGAGGGCACCGGCGCCGTCGGACCCGACGGATGGGGCGTGGCCGTGCAGACCGTCGCCGAGGACGACCCGCAGGCCCCGCCGCTCCTGTGGACGGCGGACCTGGCCGTCGTCACCGTTCCGTTCTCCGCCCTGCGCTTCGTGGAGATCGTCCCCTCGATGTCGTACAAGAAGCGCCGCGCCATCATCGAGACCCACTACGACCAGGCCACCAAGGTGCTGCTGGAGTTCAGTCACCGGTGGTGGGAGTTCACCGAGGACGACTGGTGCGACGCACTGGAGAGCATCGCACCGGGCCTGTACGAGTACTACCGGCACAACGGCGCGGACGGGGACAGCGATCCTGCTCTCACGCTCTCCGGGACCGAGGCCGGCCTGCTCGGTGCGGCGGTCAAGGACAGTGGCGTCACCGAGGACATGCGGCAGCTCAACGACACCATCCCGCTGCGCGGCCCCGCGGTCCGCCCCGCCACCCACTGCTTCGGAGGGGGCTCCGCCACCGACAACCCCAACCGGTTCATGTACTACCCGTCGCACCGGGTCGAGGGCAGCACCGGTGGCGTCGTGCTCGCCTCGTACTGCTGGTCCGACGACGCCGCCCGCTGGGACTCCATGCGGAGCGCGGAGCGTTACGTCTACGCCCTGCGCAACCTCCAGGCCCTGCACGGCCGCCGCATCGAGGTGTTCTTCACCGGCCGTGGAGCCACCAAGAGCTGGGCCCGCGACCCGTATGCCTTCGGGGAGGCCGCCATCTACACCGCGCACCAGATGACCAGCTTCCACCTGGACGTCTCCCGGCCCGAAGGCCCCGTGCACTTCGCCGGTGAACACACCTCCCTCAAGCACGCCTGGATCGAGGGCGCCCTGGAGAGCGCCGTCCGCGCCGCCACCGCCGTCCACCAGGCCCCGCCGGTCACCACCCCGGGCGCGATCCGGCAGGAGGACCGCTCGTGACCGCGATCATTCCCGAGTGCACGGTCGCCCGCTACCTCGCCCTGCGGCTGGCCGAGCTGGGCATCACCCACCTGTTCGGCGTACCCGGCAACCACCTCGGCCCGTTCCTGACCACCCTGCGGGCCGAGGGCGACATCGAGTGGGTCGGCACCCCCACCGAAGGCGGCGCGGGCCAGGCCGCCGACGCATACGCCCGCATCCACGGCATCGGCGCGGCCGCGGTCACCTACAGCGTCGGCGCGTTCAACCTTCTCAACGCCTGCGGTGGCGCCTACGTGGAGCGGGTCCCGCTCGTCGCCATCAACGCCTCCCCGCCCTACGAGCAGTGGCAGAACTACCGTGCGCTCGGCATGCTCACCTCACACATGAGCCCCCGCCCGGAGAGCAACCTGGACGTCTACCGGCAGGTCACCGTGGACGCGCGGGTCATCTCCAACCCGGGCCTCGCCGCCGCTCAGATCGACGCCGCGCTCACCGCGTGCCTCTCCGAACGGAGGCCGGTCTACCTGGAGGTCATGGAGGACCTGTGGGACGAACCCTGCCCCGAGCCCGAGGGGCCGATCGTCCGCCGCGAGCGGCCGTTCAGCGCGCGCAACCAGCTCATGCTGGACGACGCCGTGAACGCGGTCCTCACCCTGGTCGAGGAGCACCCCGGCCCGGACGGCAGGCCCCGCCCGATCGTGTGGGCCGGCGAGGAGATCGCCCGGTTCGGCCTCGACGGGCAGCTCGCCGACCTGGTGGGGGCCACCGGGGTGCCGTTCTGCACCACCGTCGGCGCCAAGGCCGTCGTCGACGAGGACCTGCCGCAGTTCCACGGCGTCTACAACGGCCACGCCAGTCATCCGGACGTGCACTGGATCTTCAGGGACTGGGCCACCTGCCGGATCGGGCTCGGGGCCTGGTCCACGTCGAAGAACCTCGGCGGCGAGCAATGCGTCGGCACCGACTGGGTGATGGCCGCGAACGGCGGCGTCAGTGTCGGCACCGCCTACTTCCCCGACGTCCAGCTCGAACACCTGCTGCCCGCCATCCAGGACGCACTGGTGAAGACCTACGGCTCCGACGGCCTGACCGCCGACTACTACGCCGAGGCCCACGCCCACCACGGAGCACCCGGCGACCGCCCCGCCGGCCTGGCGCACCACCGCGCCTCGCTCCGCACCAGGGGCACGCGGTCCCGGCACAGCGAACGGCTCACCTACGACGGTGCGTTCGACCGGATCAACCACTTCCTGGGCCACGAGACCGACGAGGACTGGACCGTCGTCTCCGACGCCGCGTTCTCTCTCATCGGCTCGATGAACCTGTCCCTGCCGGCGGGCGGGTTCCTGTCGCAGGTCAGCTGGCTGTCCATCGGCTGGTCGGTCGGCGCGGCCACCGGCGCGGCGCTCGCCCCCGAACGCGGGCCCGCCCGCCCCATGGTGTTCGTCGGCGACGGCGCCTTCCAGGAGACCTGCCAGGAGATCTCCACCCACACCAGGCTCGGGCTGCGGTCGGTGGTGTTCATCATGGACAACGGACACTTCTACGGCATCGAGCAGATGCTGGTGCACCCGTCCTTCTACGCCGAGCCGGGTTCCGCCGACCCGGACGACGCGGACTTCTACAACGTCCTGCACCCATGGCACTACGACCGCCTCGCAGCCGTCTTCGCCGGCGGGAAGACCCCGGCGAACGGGGTCAGCGTCGCGCACCACTCGGAGCTGGACGACCTGCTGGCCCGCCTCGCCGATCCGACCGACCCGTTCAACGCCGGACCGCTCCTGGTCCGCGTCCGCCTGCATCGGCACGACTATCCGCGAGCGATGGCGTACAAGGTGCCGAAGTCGTAAGTCACTCACTCCAAGGGGGCAGGACATGGCTGATCTCAACGTACTGATCGCGTTCGACGCGGAGACGATCGTCGAGCGGTATCCCAACGCTTCGAGGAACCCTGACACGCCGACACAGGTCGATCACAGCCTGATCTACATGACGGCGCGCCACGATCACATCGTCGGCGCGTCGGGGGCCGAGCTGAACCTCCGGGCCGAACCCGGCGACAGCATCAGGTGGCGGGAGACGACGCTGTCGTTCGGCAGCCTCTACACGGCGTTGCTTTACAGGTTCGTGAGCAGCGACCGCGAACACACGCTCATCAAAACGCCGGAGATCGAGGTGATCAACCACATTTATCCGATGCCGAAGGAGGGCACCGAGGGCCGGCCGGAATTCGGGACGCAGAGGTACCAGGACCATTACTGGCGAACGACCGTCAAAAGCGCCGGAAAGGTCGTGTATCACTTCTACTTCCAGATCCTGGACCGCCACCAGCAAGTGAAGGGGTACTTCCAGTGGGACCCCTTCATCACCATCGAAGACTCCTGACGGCTCAGGCCGGGACGGCGGCCGGCACATGCTCCCGACCCGCTCGGACTGCCGCGCCGCCGCCGATCGCCGCCGCCAAGGCGGAGGGCATCCGGATCACCGTCGAGTCCTGCCCGCACTTCCTCACCTCACGAAGCCACTGCGCAGCAGCTCCAGGTCGGGCAGGACCTGAAGTCCCGCGCAGGTGGTGGTCCGTGGCCGGGTGCGGAGACCGGGCCCGGCGGCCCGTCGGGCCCGGAACGCCCGCGGCAGCCGAGACCGGCCGCCATGCGCGGGTCCGCCTCGAACCAGGGGGCGCCGGGGGCGTTGACGCGTCCGGCCGTACGGTGGCCGAGGCCCGGCCACTCACCGGCGCCCCGTCGGGCCCGCTCCCTGCCCCCGGTGGCGACCGCGTCCTCCAGGTCGACAGGTGCGGCCCGGTCCCCGGGGGGGGTCTCAGTCCAGGAACGCGCGGACCAGGGCGCCGGCAGCGTCCCGGCGCTCCTCGAAATAGGCGTGCCGGGCGCCGGGGAGGAGGTGGGTCCTGGCATCCGGGATGCGCCCCGCCAGCAGCGGGACGTTCTCGGGCGGCGTGAGCCGGTCCTGGTCGCCGTGCAGGATCAGCGTGGGCGCGCAGATCGAGGGGAGCGAGTCCCACGCGTCGTGCCGGTTGCTGGCGATCAGGTGACCGTGCCGGGCGTGCGGCGGCATGTGAGGGTCGCCGAGGGTCCGGTAGGGGCCGGGGTGCCCGGCGATCCAGCCGGGTGTGTACATCAGCTCGGTCAGGGTCCGCCGCACGGCGTCCGGGTCGGGCCCGGCCAGGGCCCGGCGCACCGAGGCGTCGCGTTCGACGGCCAGGGGCCCGCCGGGAGAGGTGCATCCGAGGACGAGCCGCCGGACGCGTTCCGGGTGGCCGGCCGCGACCCACTGGGCGACCCGCCCGCCCATCGAGGTGCCGTACACGTCGGCCCGCTCGATGTCGAGGGAGTCGAGGACGCTCACCACGTCCTCGGCGAAGCGCCGGGTGGAGTAGCCCTCGCGCGGGGCGTCGCTCGCGCCGGTACCGCGGTAGTCCAGCGTGATCGTGCGGGCGGTGCCGTGGAAGTCCTCGCGTACGCCGTCCCACCAGTGGTGGGTGTTCGCCTGACCCGCCAGGAGGACGAGCGGGCGGCCGGCGCCGCGGCACTGGTACGCCACTGACACCCCGTCGTCGGTGCGCACGAGACCATCAGGCGATTCATCGGTGCTGGTCACAGGAGTCCTCCCAGAAGTGTGTGTCGTGGGGCGGGCCGCCCCGGCGCCACGGCCGCCTTGATGCGGCGGACCAGTTCACCGCCGACTGGGTGACCCTCGCCCGGAAGGGGCGATGCCACCCGGCATAGGAGCCGATAGTGTGCTCAGCGGTCGACTCCGTAGAATCTTCGGGGCTGACGTCGGAGGCCGTGCTGTGGCGGATGTCGGGGGCGGCACGGCCCATCAAGTCCCTTCTTGTGAGCGCTGGTTGGCGCAACGTACCCTGAGGTGGAGCCACGACTTGGGGGAGGGCCCTGATGGGACAGCTGATCGCGGTGGACCGCGCTGACGGCACGGGCTGCTACTACGCCATCGACGCCACGACCCGCCAGTCGGTGGGTGAGGTCATCCCGAGCGACGTCTACCCAGGCAACTACAGGGCCGGGGTGTACCACCCCTCCCAGGGCGTGAGGTTCGTGAAGGCCTCCGGCAGCTCGGAGACCCTGGTCGACCTGACGCAGGTGGGCACCGAGAACTTCACCACCGTCCAGGAAGCCCTGGCCGCGATCTCCAGGCACCGGCTTCGCTGAGCGAGCCTACGCTCGGCCGACGCCGGTCGTCCTGGACGAGAACGACCGTGAGATGACGAGAAACGCTGGAACGCCTCCGGTGAAACCGGCCGAGGACACCACGATCCGGTGAGCGGTGATGAAACCAGCGCCGTGGTCCGGGAAACGCAGACGCGAGGTCGATACCGAACGACGCGCGACAGTTCCCGCCACTTGGCCTGGCCGATCACGTCGTCCGTCGGGTCGATCTTGGGCGCATGCCCTTGTGGAGGGTGTGTCGAGTGCGTTGGCGTGGCGACCATCCTGCCCGACGGGCCGGCCCTGGAGTGCGGCATCAGCCCCGAAGGGCGTACGGAGTCGATCACTTGGGCTCCGAACTCCGCTTCTCAGCACGGCCGTTGCTTCGTACCTCGCATGGCGGAGCCTCATTCCACAAGTGTCATGAACCTTGTCAGTGTGGCTACGGGCACTCTATTGTCACGAGCAGAAAGCGCTTTCCCTCTCCTGGTCCCGTCCGGTGGAAGCGTCCGTCGCGACGGCCATCGCCACGGACGCGCATGAGCCGCCGCCGGGCTGCCCAGGGCTTCATCCAGGACGTCGGCCTCAGTGGAACGAAGGGTGCGCGGTACCGGTTTCGCCGCTGTATCCGACAACCTCGCACATTCGGGCCCGGCAGGTACCGCCGGCTCGACGCATCGAGAAGTACACGCACAACTGGCCGACGAGAGCCTCCGGTTACGTACTGGCGGCCTCGGTGGCTTCGCCGTTGCGACCGCGGCATGGAGCAGCAACACATCTTGTGAAGACGAATGGGGACACGAAGATGAGACGACCAGTCGCACTGCGACTCAACGCCGCGCTGGCCACGATGGCCGTGGCGGCCGCGACCGGTGTGGTGATGTCGATGCCCGAAGCGTCCGCGGCGGTGACCGGCAGCGCCACCGGCTACGCGACCCAGAACGGCGGGACCACCGGCGGCGCCGGCGGGGAGACGGTGAGGGCCACCACGGGCACCGCGATCCACGCGGCCCTGTGCGGCCGGGCCAGCAGCAGCACCCCGATCACCATCGAGGTCGAGGGCACCATCAACCACGGCAACACCACGAAGGTGTCGGGCGGCAGCTGCAACACCGCCGCCGGTGTGATCGAGCTCAAGCAGATCAGCAACGTCACGATCGTCGGTGTCGGCGGCGGAGCCGTGTTCGACCAGCTGGGCATCCACATTCGTCAGTCCAGCAACATCATCATCCAGAACGTGACTGTCAAGAACGTCAAGAAGTCCGGCTCGCCCACGTCCAACGGCGGTGACGCGATCGGTATGGAGAGCGACGTCCGCAACGTCTGGGTCGATCACACCACTCTCGAGGCGTCGGGCGGTGAGTCGGAGGGGTACGACGGCCTCTTCGACATGAAGGACAACACGCAGTACGTCACGCTGTCCTACAGCACCCTGCGTAACTCCGGTCGTGGTGGCCTCATCGGATCCAGCGAGTCCGACGTCTCGAACGGCTACGTCACCTACCACCACAACCTGTACGAGAACATCGACTCCCGCGCGCCCCTGCTGCGTGGCGGCATCGCGCACATCTACAACAACCACTACGTGAAGCTCAACGAGTCCGGCATCAACTCCAGGGCCGGTGCGCGTGCCAAGGTGGACAACAACTACTTCAAGGACTCCAAGGACGTCCTGGGCACGTTCTACACGGACGCGGCGGGATACTGGCAGGTCAGCGGCAACACGTTCGACAACGTGACCTGGTCCTCACCCGGCGGCGACAACAACCCCGCAGGGCCCGACCCGAAGTCCAACACCACCGTCAGCATCCCCTACCCCTACAGTCTTGACGGCGCGAGCTGTGTGCCGCAGATCGTGGGCGAGACGGCCGGCGCCAACAAGGGCCTGAAGGTGTCGGACGGCAACTGCTCGCCGCAGACGCCGACCCCCACCCCGGACCCCACGGACCCGACGCCGGACCCGACTGACCCCACACCCGACCCCACCGACCCCAGCGGCACCAACCTCAGCATCGGGGCCGGTGCCGACGGCTCCAGCAAGGCCAGCGGGTCGAGCTACGGCAACGTGCGGGACGGTGACATGAGCACCTTCTGGTCGCCGGCCGGCTCGACCGGTTCCATCTCGGTCAAGTGGGGAACCGCCACCGCCGTCTCCAAGATCAACATTCGCGAGGCGTCCGGCTCCACCGGAAGCGTCGGATCCTGGAGGGTCCGCAACGGCGACACCGGCGCAGTCCTGACCTCGGGCAGCGGGGCGGGCGTCATCACGGTGCCGCAGACCTCGCTGAAGAAGATCACCTTCGAGATCACCGGCTCGACCGGGACGCCGAAGATCGCCGAGTTCGAGACGTACGCCGGATAGCGGCGCGGTCCCGGCCACTGTCCGGGACCGGTGGGTCCCGGGAATCCTCCCGGGCGGCACCCACGCACGAGGCAGCGACGCCGGGACCGCGGCGTCGCTGCCGCACGTCCGGAACGGGGGCCGTCGAACGCGACGGCCCCCGCTCCGCTCCGCTCTCCGGGGTGCGGTGGATCACCCCGCAGGCGCGTCGAGCGCTGCCCGCCCCGGCCCTGCGGTGACGCTTGGCGGCTCCGCCGTGCGTGGAATAGAAATTGGTGCCGGCACCATGCGGCGCCCCCATGCCCGGCTCGAACCCGCCCGAGCCGGGATGATGGAACGAAAGCCCTGGCCGGCCGGCCCGGCCGCCGCCCGCACCACCGCCACCGGCCCGGACCTGCTGCGTGCGCGTCTGGAGGGGCACCGGAACAACTGACAACGACAGGGCGCCCGTTCACACACGCGGGGTCGGCGGTCAGCGCCAGTCGGGGGCGCCCGAGGCAGGGGACAGGGTGCTCTCGATCTTCGTCCGGATCTCCCGCATGACCGCCACCACCCGGGCCTCGTGCTCCTCGCTGAGCCGCGCCACCGGTACCGAGCAGCTGATGGCGTCGACGGCCGGTGAGTCGTACCGCAGGGCGAAGCCGAAGCCCGCGATGCCCGTCACCGTCTCCTCGCGGTCGACGGAGTAGCCGCGCTCGCGCACGCCGGCGAGGTCGGCGAGCAGCGTGACGTGCTCGGTGTGCGTGTTCTTCGTGCGGGGCGTCAGGGAGCCTTCAGGGAGCGGGAGTCGGTCGTCCGGGCGCTCGGCGAGCAGGGCCTTGCCGAGCGCTCCGGCGTGGGCCGGGATCCGGCGGCCGACCCGGCTGATCGTGCGCAGGTATTCATGGGATTCGCGCGTCGCGAGGTAGACGACGCTGGCGCCGTCGAGCCGGGCCAGATGGATCGTCTCGCCGAGTGTGTCCGACGCCTCGTCGAGATAGGGCCGGGCCGCGCGCACATGCGGGTCGCTGTCCAGGTAACTCGTCCCCGTGTGCAGGGCGCGGATGCCGATGCCGTAGAGAGAGCCCGTCTTGTCGGTGCGCACCCAGCCGCAGTCGATGAGGGTCCGCAGCAGTTGGTACATGCTGCTGCGTGGCACGCCCAGTTCCTCGGCGAGTTCGTCCAGGCGGGCCGGGCTGTCGCCCCGGGCGGCGAGAAGTTCGAGCAGCGCGACGGTGCGGGATGCCGACTTCACCCCACGGACCCCGCTGTTCTCCGGCATGCCTCCCATCTTAAATCCGCATGGTCACGCCCATTGACCGCGCTGCGTCCACCCGCTTAGCCTCCGTTCTCATACATGTACGCCATCTGCATATGAGGATGAGACTTGTGGAGCGGTTCAGTGCGGACACCGATGACGTCACTCAGCGCCTGCGGGAAGGCATGGCGGGCGGGGTGCTGGCCTTCCCTCTCACCAGCTTCCGGGACGACGGCAGCCTCGACGTGGAGTCGTACCGGGAATACCTGACCGCCCAGGTGGCCACCGCCCCCGGTGCGTTGTTCCCGGCCTGCGGAACGGGCGAGTTCAGCGCGCTCGACGAGGACGAGTACCGAGCGGTCGTCCGGGCCGCGGTCGAGGCCGCCGACGGCCGGCTGCCCGTGGTCGCGGGTACCGGCTACGGCTGGGCGCAGGCGCTGCGCTTTGCCCGCATCGCGGAGGAGGCCGGAGCCGACGCCCTGCTCGTCATGCCCCACTACCTCGTCGCGGCCCCGCAGGACGGTCTGATCGAGCAGCTGCGCCGGATCGCGGCGGGCACGCGGCTGCCGCTGATCGCGTACCAGCGCGGCCAGGTCACCTTCGACGCCGAGGGCGTGCGCCGGATCGCCGAGATCCCCACCGTCATCGGGCTCAAGGACGGTCACAGCGACCTCGACCGGCTCCAGCGCCTCACCCTCGCCGCACCGGACGGCTTCCTGTTCTTCAACGGCGCGGCGACCGCCGAGATCCAGGCGCGCGCGTACGCGACCGTCGGCGTCCCCGCCTACTCCTCGGCCGTCCACGCGTTCGCACCCGAGATCGCCGACGCCTTCTTCACCGCGCTGCGGGCCGACGACGACGTGGTGACACGGAAGCTGCTGCGCGACTTCTACGTACCGCTGGTCGAGCTGCGCGACCGGGTCCCGGGCTACGCCGTGTCCCTGGTCAAGGCCGCGGCCCGGCTGCGCGGACTCCCGGTGGGCCCCGTGCGTGCCCCGCTCACCGACCCCGTCCCGGCCGACCTCGCCGACCTGAAGAAGATCCTCGACGCCGGGCTGGACCTGGTCGGCGCCGCCCGCCGCCGAACCGCCTGAACCGCGCTCCCATCGCGCCGGCCCACGGCTCCCGGCCAGGGTCGGCGCGGGCCGGCGGTTCGACAGACCGACAGACCGACAGTTCAAAGGGGAACTGACATGCCGCTCCTCGTGGTCGGGATCAGCGTTCTGGTGCTGCTGATCCTGATGACCCGCATGAAACTCAACGGCTTCGCCGCGCTCCTGCTCGTGGCGATCGGCGTCGCACTGGTCCAGGGGATCCCGGCGATCGAGATCCCGGACATCCTCTCGGCGGGCATCGGGGACCAGATCGGCGACACCATGCTCACCATCGGCCTCGGCGCCATGGTCGGCCGGGTGATGGGCGACTCCGGAGCGGCCCAGCGGATCGCGGGCAAGCTTCTCGACGCCTTCGGGCCGCGCGGGGTCCAGCTGGCCATGGTGGTCACGTCCATGCTCATCGGCGTGACCATGTTCTACGAGGTCGCCTTCATCATCATCGTGCCGATCGCGTTCACGCTCGTCAGGGTCACCGGGGTGAACCTGCTCTGGGTGGGTCTGCCGATGTCGATCTCCCTGTCCACGATGCACAGCTTCCTGCCGCCGCACCCAGGTCCCACCGCCGTGGCCGCGACCTTCCACGCCTCCGTCGGCCACACCCTCTTCTACGGTCTCTTCATCGCCGTACCGATCGGTGCGCTCATCGCACTCCTCTGGCCGCGCCTGCCGTTCGTCAAGGCGATGAACCCCTCCATACCCACGGGCCTGGTCAGTGAGCGCGAGTTCACCGACGAGGAAATGCCCGGCATGGGCTGGTCGCTGTTCGTGGCACTCTTCCCGGTGGCGTTGATCGCCGGCGCGGCCGTGACCGACATGCTCACATCCGGCGAGAGCCCCTTCCTGCACGGCATCGCCTTCATCGGCTCGGCACCGATCGCGCTCCTGCTGGCCCTCCTCCTGGCGGCCTGGGCGTTCGGACCGCGGATCGGCCGCAGCCTGGCCGACGTCAGTGCCTCCTGCACCTCGGCGGCCAAGGCGATGGCGATGATCCTCCTGGTCATCGGGGCGGGCGGCGCCTTCAAGAACGTCCTCGTCGAAGGCGGGATATCCGACTACATCAAGGACATCACCGAGCACTGGGCGATCTCGCCGATCATCCTGGCCTGGCTCATCGCCGCCATCCTCCGCATCGCGCTCGGCTCCGCGACCGTCGCCGTGGTCACCGCCTCCGGTGTGGTGCTGCCGCTCCTCGCGGGCAGCGGCGTCCACCCGGAGATGATGGTGCTCGCCGTCTCCTGCGGATCGATCGCCTTCTCCCACGTCAACGACCCGGGATTCTGGCTGTTCAAGGAGTACTTCAACCTCTCGGTCATCCAGGCGATCAAGGTCCGCACCGGCTACACGACCGTCCTCGCCGTCCTCGGCCTCGGCGGCGTCCTTGCGGCCGAGTGGGCCCTCGACGTCCTGAGCCTCTGAAACCTCCGCTCCCGGCCCGCCGCCCTCTCTCGTACCCAAGGGACCCGACCAGCATGAACCAGCCGACCATCACCGACTTCGCCGTCTATCCCGTCGCCGGCCGCGACTGCATGGAGCTGAACCTCTCCGGGGCCCACGGCCCCTTCTTCACCCGCAACATCGTCGTCCTCAAGGACTCCGAGGGCCGTACGGGACTGGGGGAGGTGCCCGGAGGCGAGCAGATCACCCGGACCCTGCGGGATTCCGAGTCCCTGGTCCTCGGCGCGAAGGTGGGCGACCACAAGCGCGTCCTGCGCGAGATCGGGAGCCGGTTCGCGGACCGCGACTCGGGCGGACGAGGCGCCCAGACCTTCGACCTGCGCACCACCGTGCACGCCGTCACCGCCGTCGAGTCGGCCCTGCTCGACCTGCTGGGCCAGCACCTCGACGTACCGGTCGCGGCGCTGCTGGGCGACGGGCAACAGCGGGACTCCGTACGGGTGCTCGGCTATCTCTTCTACGTCGGCGACCCCGGCCGCACCGGCCTGGAGTACGTCCGCGAACCCGGCTCCGACGTCGACTGGTACCGCGTCCGGCACGAGGAGGCCCTCACACCCGAGGCCATCGTCCGCCAGGCCGAGGCCGCCCACGACCTCTACGGCTTCCGGGACTTCAAGCTGAAGGGCGGAGTCCTCGCGGGCGCGGAAGAGGTCCAGGCCGTGCGCGCGCTCAAGGACCGCTTCCCCGCCGCGCGCATCACCCTGGACCCGAACGGCGCCTGGTCACTGCGCGAGGCGGTCGAGCTGTGCTCCCCGCTGGTGGGAACGCTCGCCTACGCCGAGGACCCCTGCGGGGCGGAGGACGGCTACTCGGGGCGGGAGGTCCTCGCCGAGTTCCGCCGTGCGACGGGGCTGCCGACCGCGACCAACATGATCGCCACCGACTGGCGGCAGCTGACCCACGCCCTGGCCCTGCAGTCCGTCTCCATCCCGCTGGCCGACCCGCACTTCTGGACCATGCAGGGGTCGGTGCGCGTCGCCCAGTTGTGCAACGCGATGGGCTTGACCTGGGGATGCCACTCCAACAACCACTTCGACATCTCACTCGCCATGATCACGCACTGCGGGGCCGCCGCCCCGGGCGAGTACAACGCCCTGGACACGCACTGGATCTGGCAGGAGGGCCTGGAGCGGCTCACCGTCAGCCCGCCGCGCATCGCCGACGGCGAGATCGCCGTACCCGACGCCCCCGGCCTGGGCGTCGAGCTCGACATGGACCGCCTCCTCGCGGCCCACGAGCTGTACCAGCAGAAGGCGTTGGGGGCGCGGGACGACGCCGACGCCATGCAGTACCTCGTACCCGGCTGGACGTTCGACGCCAAGCGGCCCTGCCTGGTGAGGTAGGCCCCGTCGGGGCCCGGTGCGGCACGTCCCGTCCGGGCCCGGCAGGGCAGGTCCTGTCCGGCGGACCGTGGTGGTCCGCCGGACAGTCCATGGCGTGAGGAGCGGGCGGCGGCCGGCCGGCCCTCGCCGACCCGCCCGCGACCCGTCAGGACAGCCGGGCCGCCGTCGCCATGAGCTCCGCCGTCCACGTGTGCACGAAGGCGTTCTGCCCGTCGGCCGCCGGCCGTTGCGGCACGTCGAGGGCTGAGGCGCGTCAGTGCCCGTGACCGCCGGCCTCGTGGCCGCCCGAGGAGCCGTCCGTGGGCGCGGTCGGGGAGGGAGTCTCCGCCGCCGCTCCGGACGGGACGGTGAAGGCCGCCGTCCGGACGGTGCCCTCGTGCTTGAAGTCCAGGAACAGCCGGTAGGTGGCGGAGCTGGGCGCCGTCGCGGTGAAGGAGACGCCCGGCCCGGGCTCGGTCGAGCCGTCGCCGGGTTCGCCGTCGGGGTGGACGTGGAGATAGGCGAGATCGCCGGCGCGCAGGGCGACGAGATGTCCGTACGCCCCCAGATGGGGCTGCAGGCCGGAGACGGCCCGGCCGTCCTTCCGCACGGTGAAGGTGACGCGCTCCGGTGAGCCCGGGCGCAGGGTGCCGCTCAGGGAGACCGTGTATCCGTCGACCGTGGTCGTCGGGGCGGGCTTCGGGAGTTCCGCCGCTTCGTACGGCCCGGAGACGGCCAGGTCCGCGCCCGGAGTGAGGTTGTCGGCGTTCTCGCCGGCGGGCGTGAAGTCGGCGAAGACCCGGTAATCGCCTGCTGCGGGCAGCTTGACGGGGGTGCTCCAGGTGCCGTCGGCCGCCCGGGTGGGATGCAGGTGGCGGTAGGTGACCAGGTCGCGTGAGGCGAGGACCAGATGGAGTTCCTTGTCGTGCTCGCGCTGGAATGCCGTGACCTTCCGGCCGGCCCGGTCGCGGATGGCGAAACGCAGCTCGCTCTGCTGTTCCGCCTTCATCCGCGGGGTCTTGAGATCGAGCGTGTAACCGCCCTCGGATATCTGGAGACCCCCGGCGGGAGGATCCGTGCGGCCGTCGCCCGCAGGGGACGCGGTGTTCTTCGTGCGGCCGGAGTGTTCGGAGGCGCTGGTGCTTCCCGCCTCGGGGCCGACGGCGAGTCCGAGGCCGTAGGCGGCACCGAAGGACGCGGCGAGTGCGGCGGTGAACGCAGTGGTCTTGGCGGCGGGGTTCATGGCTGCTCCAGTGCTCTCTGTGCGGAGGCTCAAGGGTCCGACGCCTCGAGCGTATACCCTCCAGGGGTATGTGCGCGCTGTCCCGTCCCAGCTTGTCATAGATACGGGTGGGGGGTATACCTGAAGTGAGACGGATACCCATGAGGGGTATACTGGGTCCCGTTCGGACGAGGAGCAGGAAATGACTTCCACGACTTCAGGTGACACCCGGGTCGAGCTCGCCATCGGTGGCATGACCTGTGCCTCGTGCGCGGCGCGGATCGAGAAGAAGCTCAACCGCATGGAGGGCGTCGAGGCCACCGTCAACTACGCCACGGAGAAGGCCAGGGTCGCATTCGCCGAGGACATCTCGGTCGACGACCTGATCGCCACCGTCGAGGCCACGGGCTACACCGCTCAGCGGCCGGCCCCGCCCCGCCCCGAGCCCGGCGGAACCGGTGCGCCAACCGGGAGCGAGGACGAGCCCGCCGATATCGAGCTGCGGACCCTGCGCCAGCGGCTCCTCACCGCGGTCCTGCTCGCCGCACCGGTCATCGCGATGGCGATGATCCCGGCCCTCCAGTTCGAGTACTGGCAATGGCTCTCCCTCACGCTCGCCGCCCCGGTCGTCACCTACGCGGGCTGGCCTTTCCACCGTGCCGCCTGGACCAACGCCAGACATGGTGCGGCCACCATGGACACCCTGATCTCGGTCGGTACGTCGGCCGCGTTCCTGTGGTCGCTGTGGGCGCTCTTCTTCGGAACGGCCGGGATGCCGGGGATGACGCATCCCTTCGAATTCACGATCACCCGCAGTGACGGAGCGGGGAACATCTATCTGGAGGCCGCCGCCGGTGTCACGGCCTTCATCCTGGCGGGCCGGTACTTCGAGGCCCGTTCGAAGCGCAAGGCAGGCGCCGCGCTCAAGGCGCTCCTGGAGCTGGGTGCCAAGGAGGTCACGGTGCTGCGCGAGGGCCGCGAGATCACCCTGCCCACCGCCGGCCTGAGCGTCGGGGACCGTTTCCTGGTCCGCCCCGGCGAGAAGATCGCCACGGACGGAATCGTGGTCGAGGGCTCCTCCGCCGTCGACGTCTCGATGCTCACCGGCGAGTCGGTGCCCGTCGAGGTCGCCGCCGGTGACTCCGTCACCGGTGCGACCCTCAACGCCGGCGGCCGCCTGGTCGTCGAGGCCACCAGGATCGGCGCCGACACCCAGCTGGCCCGGATGGCCGCGCTCGTGGAGGAGGCCCAGAACGGCAAGGCCGCCGCGCAGCGCCTGGCCGACCGGATCTCCGCCGTGTTCGTGCCGGTCGTCATCGGACTGGCGCTCGCGACACTCGGCTTCTGGCTCGGCTCGGGCGCCGGACTCACCGCGGCCTTCACCGCGGCCGTCGCCGTACTGATCATCGCCTGCCCCTGCGCACTGGGCCTGGCCACGCCCACCGCCCTGCTGGTCGGCACCGGACGCGGGGCCCAGCTCGGCATCCTGATCAAGGGGGCGGAGGTCCTGGAGACCACCCGCCGGGTCGACACGATCCTCCTCGACAAGACGGGCACCGTCACCACCGGGCGTATGACGCTGCTGAAGGTCCACACCGCAAAGGCCACGGACGAGGCCGACGTGCTGCGCCTCGCGGGCGCGCTGGAGCACTCCTCCGAACACCCGATCGCCCGGGCCGTCGCCGAGGGCGCCGCCGGGACGCTGGGCGTGCTGCCCGCTCCCGAGGACTTCACCAACGTTCCGGGCCTGGGAGTCCAGGGTGTCGTAGAGGGCCACACCGTCCTCGTCGGCCGCGAGAAGCTGCTGGCCGAATGGGCGATCGAGCTTCCCGAAGAGCTCAGGAACGCCAAGGACCTGGCCGAGAAGGACGGGAGGACCGTGATCGCGGTGGCCTGGGACGGCGAGGCGCACGCGGTCCTGGAGGTCGCCGACGCGGTCAAGGAGACCAGCGCCGAAGCGGTCCGGCGGCTGCGCGCCCTCGGGCTGACGCCCGTGCTGCTGACCGGCGACAACAAGGCGGTCGCCGCGTCCGTCGCGGCCGAGGTCGGAATCGACGAGGTCATCGCCGAAGTCATGCCGCAGGACAAGGCCGAAGTCGTCCGGAAGCTCCAGGCGGAAGGCCGAAGCGTCGCCATGGTCGGCGACGGCGTCAATGACGCCGCGGCGCTCGCCCAGGCGGACCTGGGCCTGTCCATGGGGACCGGCACGGACGCCGCCATCGAGGCCGGCGACCTGACTCTCGTACGCGGGGACCTGCGGGTGGCCGCCGACGCGATCCGGCTCTCCCGCAGGACGCTGGGCACGATCCGCTCGAATCTGTTCTGGGCCTTCGCGTACAACGTGGCAGCCCTCCCGCTCGCCGCGGCCGGCCTGCTCAACCCCATGATCGCCGGAGCGGCCATGGCCTTCTCGTCGGTCTTCGTCGTCGGCAACAGCCTGCGCCTGCGGGGCTTCCGCGCCGCCGTCTGAAGCCGTCCGGACGCCCCGTGCCCCGCCCCCGCAGCACACGAGGGCGGGGCACGGGGCGTTGCGGTTTGCGTCCGACGGGCCCGGGCGGCAGGGTTCGGGCGTGGCCACTCTGCTGATCGTGCATCACACGCCCTCGCCCAACTGCCAGGCCCTGTTCGAGGCGGTGGTCTCCGGTGCGACGACGGAGGACATCGAAGGCGTACGCGTCGTGCGGCGAGCGGCCCTCTCCGCCACGGCGTCCGACGTACTCGCCGCCGACGGCTACCTGCTCGGCACCCCGGCGAACCTCGGGTACATGTCCGGCGCCCTGAAGCATTTCTTCGACACGGTCTACTACCCGTGCCTGGACGGGACGAAGGGCCGGCCCTTCGGCTACTACGTGCACGGCGGGAACGACGTCACCGGCGCCGTACGGGGCATCGAGACGATCACGACGGGCCTCGGCTGGCGTCGCGCCGCCGACGCCGTGACCGTCACCGGTGAGCCGGGCAAGGACGACACCGAGGCGTGCTGGGAACTCGGGGCGACGCTCGCAGCCGGACTGATGGACTGACGGGGCCTACCGCGGGACGAGGGTCGCCTCGGTCGCCTTCACACCGGTCCAGACCGGCACCCCTTCGGCCAGACCGAGTTCGGCGGCGGCCTGCGGGGTGATCTCCGCGACGAGATCGGGTGACTCGGTGGAGGCGATCAGGACGCGCAGCCGGCTGCCGCTGGCGGTGATCTCGCGGACCGTACCCGGCCAGACGTTACGCGGGCTGCCGCCCGGCCTGTCGCGGTGGACGGAGACGGCTTCGGGGCCGATGACCGCGAGGGCGGGGGTGCCCGGGGGCAGCGGCTCCGCGGCGACGAGGTGGCCTCCGCCGGACAGCCGGAGGCCGTCGGCCGTGGCTGTGCCCGGCCAGGCGTTGCGGCCGAGCATCCGGGCGACCCAGGGGGAACGCGGATGGCGGGTGACCTCGCCGGGCGTCGCGTCCTGCAGGGCCCGGCCCTCATCGAGCACGAGGACGCGGTCGGCCAGCGACACGGCCTCGACGGGATCGTGCGTGACGATCAGGCAGACGCCCCCGAAGCCGTCGAGGTGGGTGCGCAGGGTGTGGCGTACATGGGCACGGGTGGTCTGGTCGAGGGCGGCGAGCGGCTCGTCAAGGAGCAGCAGTCGGGGGCGCGCGGCCAGCGCGCGGGCGAGCGCGACACGCTGGGCCTGGCCGCCGGAGAGCTGGGAGGGCTTACGGGCGGCGAGGTGCCCGACACCGAGACGGTCGAGCCACTGCCGGGCGCCGCGCCGGGCCTCGGCGCGCGGTACGCCGTGGGCGCGGAGCCCGTAGGCGGTGTTGGCCAGCGCGGAGAGGTGCGGGAAGAGGGCGCCGTCCTGCGGGACCCACGCCACGTCCCGCCGGTGCGGGGGCAGGCCGCCGGTGTCAATGTTCCCGAGGCGCAGAGCGGCGTGGGCGCGCGGCGTCAGTCCGAGGAGTGCGCGCAGCAGGGTGGTCTTGCCCGCGCCGTTCGGGCCGACGACGGCGATCGTCGTGCCCGGTTCCGCATCCAGGGTGAGCTGGGTGAAGCCGGTGATCTCGGCGTGCAGCGGCCAGCTCTCGCGGGGCGCGGGGAGCGCGGCGGGGGCGGGCGGGCCGCCCGCGGCGGGCTCCGGGCCGGGCTCCTCGACGGGGCGGTGCGGGGCCGTGGTGGAGCGGGGCGCGCCGGCCCAGCGTCCGCGCAGGGCGACGAGCACCGCCATGGCGACGGCGAGCAGGAGCAGCGAGACGGAGGTGGCCGCCTCGGGGGAGTCCTGGAGCAGCAGATACACCTGCAGGGGAAGAGTCTGCGTGGTGCCCGGCAGATTGCCGGCGAAGGTGATGGTCGCGCCGAACTCACCCAGCGCCCGAGCCCAGGTCAGTGCCGCGCCCGCGGCCAGACCGGGGGCGACCATGGGCAGGGTCACGGTGAAGAACACACGCACCGGGGAGGCGCCCAGGGAGGCGGCCGTCTCCTCGTATCGTGGATGCAGACCGCCCAGGGCCCCTTCGAGGCTGATGACGAGGAACGGCATCGCGACGAAGGTCGCGGCGAGGACCGCGCCCGAGGTGTGGAACGGCAGGGTGATGCCGAACGTGCCCTCCAGCCAGGGCCCGAGGAGCCCCCGCCGGCCGAACGCCAGCAGCAGCGCCACGCCGCCTACGGTCGGCGGCAGCACCATCGGCAGCAGGACGAGCGAGCGCACGAGGGCCTTGCCGGGGAAGTCGACGCGGGCCAGCAGCCAGGCCAGGGGCACGCCCAGCACGAGCGAGAGCACGAGCGCCCAGGCGGAGACCAGCAGCGACAGCTTCAGGGCCTGTGTGGTGCCGGGACTCGTCAGATGAGCGCCGAGGTCGCCCCAGGACGTTCGCGCCAGGACGCCGGCCAGCGGCAGCACCAGGAACACGACGGCGAGCAGGGCGGGAATCGCCAGGGTGAGCGGGGTGCCGGACGGGCGGCTGCGGAGCTGTTTCAACGCGTTTCCCTACGAGTCCGGCCTGGCCGGGTCACGGCTTCTGGAAGCCCGCGGCCTGGAGGATCTTCTGTGCCTCGGGCGTGGACAGCCAGGACACGAACGCGGCTGCGGCCTCGGTGTTCCCGGACGACTTCAGTGTCGCGGCCGGATAGGACGCGATGGCGTTCTGCGCGTCCGGGATGTCGATCGCGTCGACCTTGTCGGTGGCGGTGGCGGCATCCGTCCGGTAGACGAGACCCGCGTCGGCCTCCCCGAGCTCGACCTTGCTGAGGACCGCACGGACGTTGGGTTCCTGGGAGACCGGCTTCACGTCGATCTTCTGGGCGTCAAGGATGTCCCTGCCGTAGCGGCCGACCGGTACCTCGGGGGCGGCCAGGACCACCTTGAGCGCGGGATCGGCGAGATCCGTGAGGCTCTCGACCTTCTCGGGGTTCCCTTGGCCGGTGGCGATGACCAGGCGGTTCTTCGCGATGACCGTCGGCTTGCCGGTGTCCGCCGTCAGTCCGTCCATGGTCCTGGTGTCGGCGGTGACGAGCGCGTCCGCGGGAGCGCCCTGCCCGACCTGGGCGGCGAGCTCCTGCGACCCGGCGAAGGAGAACGTCACCTTCGTGCCGGGGTGCCCCTTCTCGTACGCGGCACCGGCGGCCACGAAGACATCGGTCAGCGAGGAGGCGGCCAGCACGGTCAGTTCGGTCTTCGGCGCGGCGGAGTCCTTGCCGTCGGCTTCGCCGCCGCACGCGGCCAGGGTGGCGAGCAGGGCCGCCGGCAGGACCACGGCGCCGGCCCGGCGGCCGGTGAGAGGGAAAAGCATCAGGGGAACTCCTCGGTAGGAGCCGCCGCTCGTCGGCGGCTGCCGCGTCAGGCGCGGTCGATGTGCACGCTGGTCGACTTCACACGAGCCGTGGCCTGCACGCCGACCTCGAGTCCCAGCTCCTCCACGGCTTCACGCGTGAGCAGCGAGACGAGGCGGTGCGGGCCGGCCTGGATCTCGACCTGGGCCGCGATGTCACCGAGCTTCACCGAGGTGACGATGCCCGGGAAGGCGTTGCGCGCCGAAGTGTAGGGGACCTCGCCCTCGCCGGGACCGGCCTGGGCGACCTCGATCGAGAAGGCGGCCAGGTCACGGCCGTCGATGAGACGGCGCCCGCTCCCGTCGCGATGGGTCGTGACCCTGCCGGCGTCCGCCCAGCGGCGGGCCGTGTCCGGGCTCACGCCGAGGAGACGTGCCGCCTGCCCGATGGTGTAGGACTGCATGTGCGCCACGATAGATGGTTCACACTCGCATTTACAGTGCAGGTACGAGTTTTACCTCGCAGGCGCGATTTCTGGCGAGTGATGCGGGACACTCCCCGGTCAGGTGCGCGCCGTAGCGCGGCTTTGCGCCAATTCCGGGGTCTCGCGGAGCCGTACGCCCGGGTTCCCGGAGCCGACAGGTCATGCCTGGGCAACAGGAGCCGGAAGACCGGACCACTGCCGCCCGCAGACCGATCGCCCCAGGTGGCACGGGCACCGCAGGTCTCCGCAGCCATCCCGTGGTGGACGTGTGAGCATCTCGGCCATCTTTAAATCAGTTGCTTGACCGATGAGTTGGCGGCGGCTTGCCTGGACGCTCCGAGAGGCCCTCGACCGAGGAGACGACCAATGGAACGGACGGCGCGGGCCGAGCAGATCACCGGGACCAGGGAGCGGATTCTCCACGCAGCGGAGCGGCTGTTCGCCGAGCGCGGCGTCTACGCGGTGTCCAACCGCCGGGTCAGCGAGGTCGCGGAACAGGGCAACAACGCCGCCGTCGGCTACCACTTCGGGACGAAGGCCGATCTGGTGCGGGCGATCACCCGGAAGCACAGCCGGCAGATCGAGGAGGCCCGTGCCCGCCTGCTGGTCCGCATCGAGGACCCGACGGACATAGGGGAGTGGGTGGCCTGCCTGGTGCGACCCACCACCGAGCACCTGGCCACGCTCGGCAGCCCCACCTGGTTCGCACGGTTCTGTGCCCAGGTCATGACCGATCCGGCGCTGCAGGACATCATGGCCGAGGAGTCGCTCGCCTGCCCGCCGACGCTGCAGGCCCTCGACGGGCTGAACAGGTGCCTGCCCGACCTGCCGGTCGACGTCCACGTCGAGCGGGCCGCCATGTCGCGCAACCTGATCCTCCACACCTGCGCGGAGCGTGAACGCGCACTCGCCGCAAACACCTCCACACCCCGCACGACCTGGCACGACACCGCCACCGGTCTGATCGACGCCGTCGTCGGGCTCTGGATGGCACCGGTCACACCCTGCCGCTGACGGCCCTCCGGATCACCCCACCCGACCCCGAAACCCGTGCTCCGGCGCCAGCATCCGGGCCGCCGGGGCCGAGAACAGAGGCACCCACCATGACCCCCTCCCGCGTACTCGTGGTGGGCGCGTCCGCCGCCGGGCTGACCACCGCGGAGGCACTGCGCCGCAAGGGCTACCAGGGTGAGCTGACACTGCTGGGCGCCGAGCGGCACCATCCGTACGACCGCCCGCCCCTCTCCAAACACGTGCTGGCCGGCAGCAGGGCCCCTGACACCGCTCACCTGCGGACGCCCGAAACGCTGGCGGCGCTGGACGCCGCATTCCTCCTCGGTGACCCGGCGGTCGGCCTCGACCCGGACAGCCGTACGGTACGCACGGAGTCGGGCCGCGAACTGAGCGCCGACGCCGTCGTCGTCGCCACCGGACTGCGGCCGAGGACCCTGCCCGGGCAGCCGGCCGCCGAAGGCGTTCACGTACTCAGGACACTCGACGACGCCCTCGCCCTGAGGGCAGGACTTCTGACATCGCGGCGGCTCGTCGTGGTCGGGGAAGGCGTACTCGGCTCCGAGATCGCCGCCACCGCGCGCGCCATGGGGCTGGACGTCACCCTGGCCGGTCCTCGGCCGGCACCCATGCTGGACCAGTTCGGGCCCGTGGTGTCGGATCTGCTCGCCGCACTGCACGCCGGGCACGGGGTGCGTCTGCGGCTGGGCCACGCGGTCAGCGGACTGACCACCGCCCAGGGCCGCGTGACCGGAGTGCGTCTGGACACGGAAGAGGTGCTTCCGGCTGATGTGGTCGTCGTCGCGATAGGGGGCGAACCCGCGACGGGATGGCTGACGGGCAGTGGGCTGCGCATCGATGACGGCCTCGTCTGCGACTCCCGGTGCCGGGCGGCGGAGGGGATCTACGCCGTAGGGGACGTGGCGGCCTGGCACCACCAACTGTTCGACGTCCCCATGCGCCTGGAGAACCGCACGAACGCCACCGAGCAGGCCCTCGCCGTCGCGGACAACATCCTCGGCGCGGACCGGCCCTACACCCCCGTGCCCTATTTCTGGACCGACCAGTTCGACGCCCGGATCCAGGCCCACGGCCGGCTCGGTCCGGACGCCGGGGCGACCGTCGTGGACGGCGACCCCACGAGCGGACGTTTCGTCGTCCGCTACGAACGCGACGGCAAGGTCACCGGAGTCCTCGGCTGGAACATGCCCAAGCAGGCGCGGCTGCGCCGCCAGGAGATCGGCGGTCCCGTCCCGTCCCTGGAAACCTCCGCGCCGTGACAGCGGCCGAGGACACGTCACTCCCACCGCACGACGAAGTGAGGAAGCGATGACCAGCACGACAGGCACAGAAGAGGCGCTCACGCCCCCGGCCCCGGAATGGCCGATGTCCCGCGCGACGGGCTGTCCGTTCGACCCACCGCCCGCCCTGAAGGCCGAGCAGGAACAGGGGGCGCTCAGGAAGGTCGGCCTGTGGGACGGGACCACGCCCTGGCTGGTGACTCGTTACGCCGATCAGCGCGCGCTCCTCGCCGATCCGAGGATCAGTGCCGACATCTCCCGGCCCGGCTATCCCAGTTCGGCACCGGTGAAGGGGACGAGCTTCAGCTTCATCCTGATGGACGACCCCGAACACGCCCGCCAGCGGCGGATGGTGACGGCGCCCTTCACGATCAGGCGGGTCGAGGCGATGCGCCCCGCCGTCCAGAAGATCGTGGACGGACTGATCGACGACATGCTGGCCGGGCCCCCGCAGGCCGACCTCGTCCAGACGTTCGCGCTCCCGGTTCCCTCGCTCGTCATCTGCGAACTGCTCGGAGTGCCGTACGCCGACCACGACTTCTTCCAGGAGAACAGCAAGATCCTCATCAGCCGGAGCGCGGATCCCGAGGTACGGGCCGTGGCCCACGGCAATCTGATCGGCTATCTGGACGAGCTGATGGGTCACAAGATAGCCCGGCCCGTGAACGACCTCCTGTCAGGACTCGGTACCCGGGTCGAGGCGGGTGAACTGTCCCGCCGTGAGGCGGCCGAGATGGGCGTCCTGCTGCTGCTCGCCGGACACGAGACCACGGCGAACATGATCGCTCTGGGCACCCTCGCCCTGCTCGAGCATCCCGGCCAGCTCGCGCTGCTGCGTGACACCGAGGACCCCACCGTGGTCTCCGGTGCCGTCGAGGAGCTGCTGCGCTATCTCAACATCACCCACGGGGGCCGCCGTCGCGTGGCCCTGGAGGACATCGAGATCGCGGGCGAGGTCATCCGGGCGGGCGAGGGAATCATCGTGCCCAACGACATCGGCAACCGTGACCCCGAGGTCTTCGCCGACCCCGACCGGCTCGACCTCCGGCGCGACGCCCGGCGTCATGTGGCCTTCGGTTTCGGCGTGCACCAGTGCCTCGGTCAGCCGCTGGCGCGCATGGAGCTGCAGGTCGTCTACAGCACCCTCTACCGTCGCATCCCCACGCTGCGTCTGGACGCCCCGCTGGAGGAGCTGTCGTTCAAGCACGACGGAGCCGTCTACGGCGTCCACGAACTGCCCGTGGCGTGGTGACCGTGCACCCCCCACACCCCGCCGCACAGTGACACCGACGACGAAGGAGTCTTCATGAAGGTGATCCTCGACCAGGACAAGTGCGTGGCGTCCGGACAGTGCGTGGTCGCCGCCGCCGACGTGTTCGACCAGGACGACGACGGCATCGCCGTACTGCTCGACGCCACGCCGTCCTCGGACCGTGCCGACGACGTCCAGCAGGCCGCGGCCGTGTGCCCGGCACTCGCCATCATGATCCAGGACTGACGCGAGGCGGCCGGCCGGCGGACGGCGGGGGACGGGCCTCGGTCCGCAGTGGCCCGCAGCAAACCCTTACGGGCTGCTGCGGGCCACTGCTGTGCCGCGGCGCGTCCCTTGTCGCCGTGGTGCGCCCGGACGGTCGCCCAGTGCGGCTTCCGGCTGAGTTCGCCGCCCGGCCCCACCCATCGAACGGCAGCCGGGTCGTCGAGGTCATGGACCGGAATGCCGGCGGCTGCGGCAGCGATCAGTACGTCGGTCATGGCGGTCGCACTCATGAGCCGCATGTCCGATTTGGTCTGGTTTTTTAAATTAATCCCGTAATCCATAAAAGGCCATTTCATGCGACCTGACCCTCTTCGATCGGGAACAAAGCGCCCGAATCGGACTCCGTGACCAGGGTCACTTCGCGCACCCCGGACGCGGGGGTGCGGCAGCCGGTTCCCTTCTGTGCCAACGGGAATGGCCGGCGCGATGTGGGGTGGATTACATGAATTCCCGTGAATTGATCTTCCGGATGAATTGTGATCACCATGCCGGGCTTGTTCCTTTCCCTATTTCTCGCCTACGGTCGCCATCACTCCGGACGGAACGCCTAATCCTGCCGCCGTCCGGTTACCCGACCACTTCTTCGTGCGGCAGGAGCGGGGGACCCAAGTAAGCGCCGATCCGGTTTCCGGAGCGGCTCGGGGTGAAGTCGCATTCGTATGCGACCGGACATCTCCAGTCCGAACCCGACAGCTCACTTCGCAGGCGACGGAGAGGAATTCAGCATGCCCGAGAATGGTAAGCACCGTCGTTACAGGGCCAGTTCACTGACCCGCGGTATCATCGCCGTGAGCACGGGTGGAGCCGCCCTGGCCCTTCCTGTGATCGGTGCGACCGGCGCCTTCGCCGCCCCGGCCCAGCCGACCGCCGTCGAAAAGGCGGCGACGTCTACTGCCGTATCCGGCAAGGGAATTGCCGCGCAGAAGTCCGAGACCGGCGCCTATTCCGTCGTCGTGGGCGACACCCTCGCCAAGATCGCCCGTGAGCATTCTGTCAGCGGCGGCTGGAAGGCCCTGTACGAGACCAATCAGAAGGTTGTCGGTGGAAACCCCGACCTGATTCGCCCCGGTCTTCAGCTGACCATCGGTGCCAAGGCCGAGAACAAGTCGGCGGACAAGGCCGAGAAGGCCGAATCCAAGGCGTCCGACCGGGCCGAGGAGAGCGCTGACCGCGCCGACCGTTCGGAGCGTGCGAGCACCCCCGTCGCCGCCGAGGGCGCGCCCGCCACCGAAGCCGTTCCCGCCACCGAGGCCGTTCCCGCCGCCGAGACGGCCACGTACACGAACGACCTCGACGGCTGGATCAAGGAGTCGCTGGCCATCATGGCCGAGCAGGGCATCCCCGGCAGCTACGACGGGATCCACCGCAACATCATCCGCGAGTCCTCGGGTGACCCGATGGCCATCAACAACTGGGACTCCAACGCGGCGGCGGGTATCCCGTCCAAGGGGCTGCTGCAGGTCATCGACCCGACCTTCCAGGCCTACCACGTGCCCGGTACGTCGATGGACAGCTACGACCCGGTCGCCAACATCACGGCCGCGTGCAACTACGCCGCTGACAAGTACGGCTCGATCGACAACGTCTTCTCGGCCTACTGAGTCCTCGCCGAGGCGAAACCGCCGGCGCGCGGGCGTGTGACAGAGGGACAGGACTGACGGGTGGTACGGGTTCGGCGGAACCCCTACCACCCGTCAGTCGTTTCCGGAGGGGGTCGCGCCACGGCGGCCGGCGCACCGGCGACCGGCCGGCCGGACCCGGGCGACTGGTCTCGTACAGGTTCGTCGTCCATACTGCCCGCCGTGGAGCAGCGCATAGATTCGAAGATCAAGTCCGAGTTCGCCGCGGGGACAGACCCGGCGTACATCCCCGGCCTGACGGCCCCTGCCCCCGCGCGGACGGAGGCGGAAGCGGAGAAGGCGGCGCCCGAGCGCAACCCGAAGGCCGAGATCGTGGACGCTCATGCCGAGGGGGTGGCCGAGGAGGCCGTGGACGATTCCGCGGCCGCCGACGAAGCGGCCCCGGAGGACGCGGCCCCGGGCGTCGATACGACGCGTGAGGGCGCCGGTGACGGGGACGGCCCCGTCTTCGAGGTCAGCGACCGGCGCGGATCCATCAGGGCGGACGCCGAGGGCGTCCGCTTCCGGCTCGACGACCAGGAGGCGGAGTTCGACTGGTCCGAGATCGGGGCGGTCGAGGTCAAGACCGGCCGCTTCGGGCGCCGGTTCACCGTAACCGTCCACCTGTCGAGCCGCCGGTGGTTCAACGCCGAGGTCGAGGCGGGCGCCCGCAGCGACCTGAAGGCGTGGACGGCGGAGCTCGACGAGGCGCTGGACGCCTACTTCGAGGAGGCCTGACCCGCGTCACGGTCACGGCCGCGTACCGGGCTGCTCATCGGCCCGGTGCGTGGCATGCCCTGACCGCTTCAGGCCCCCGCTGCCGCGTCGAGCACCACGGAGCGGGTCAGATGGCGCGGCAGGTCGGGATCGAGGCCACGGGCCGCCGCGCGGGCGATCGCCAGGCGCTGGACCCGGACCAGGTCGGCCAGCGGGTCCAGGCCGCTCTCCACCCAACGGGCCCCGGTCGCCAGCACCCGCTCCCGTAGTCCTTCCGGAGCGGTGCCGAACATCCAGGTCGCGGTACCGGTCGTGGCGATGCTGATGGGGCCGTGGCGGTATTCCATCGCGGGGTACGACTCGGTCCAGGACAGGGACGCCTCTTTCATCTTGAGCGCCGCCTCGTTGGCGAGCCCGACCGTCCAGCCGCGCCCCAGGAAGCTGAACTGGGTGCATTCCAGGAGCCCTGCGGGCAGCGGCTCCGCCAGGGCGGTCTCGGCGTCCCGTACGACGTCCTCGGTGTGCAGCCCGAGATGGGCACGGAACAGGGTCAGCGCGGTGGTGGCGAACCTCGTCTGCACCACCGACCGTTCGTCGGCGAAGTCGAGGACGACCACGTCGTCGGCGGCAGCCATCACCGGGGTGTGCGGGTCGGCGGTCACGGCGACGGTCCGGGTGGTCCCCCGCAGCCGGGTGAGCAGATCGAGTACCTCGGTGGTCGTACCTGAACGCGTCAGCGCGACGACCCTGTCGTACGCGCGCCCGAAGGGGAATTCCGAGGCGGCATACGCGTCCGACTCGCCCTGCCCGGCGGCCTCGCGGAGCGAGGCGTACGCCTGCGCCATGTAGTACGACGTCCCGCAGCCGACGACGGCGACGCGCTCACCGGTGGCGGGCAGGGCACGCATCCGGTCGACAGCGACCTCCGCGGCGCGGCGCCAGCACTCCGGCTGGCCGGCTGTCTCGGTCTCGACATGCGACATGTCCGCACTCCGCTTCCGCTGCTGTTCGCACCTGGTGGGGTGGGGCTGGGTGAAATCGATGCCCGCGTGTTCAATACTGCATGTCGGATGGGATAATCGAGCAAGAACAAGCAAACTGATCGAGGTCCCCTGTTCTTCGCGGCGGCTGTTTTCAGTCAAGCTTGGTAGGTGGACGGCTCAATCCGGTTCCGTCATCCCCGTGGGGATATCCGCGCCATCGTGCGAAGTTGACGGCTGATATGCCTGTACATCAGGTAGAAAATCCCCTGAGAGGTGCATCTGCGGCAACCTCGGGCGGCCACCGGTGGCCGGTGGGTGGGCCGGGCGAAGGGTAGTTCCACGCCATCGGGCCTGCGCGATGGCCGAGTTCGAACGCGCGGCCGGATCTCGGTCGGCATAATCGCCCCATGCCGATCAGGGGTGGGGACGTCGGGGACTTCGGCGGGGGGCCGTGTGTCCGGTTGCCGCCGAAGCGGGGCTGCGGCCTGGCCGCCCGGGGGCTCCCCGTCTCGCCGCGCGGCCCGCTGTGGAACCCCGCCCCCGCCCCGACAACAGGGACGCGGTGACACCGTGATGGCATGGATCGTGGCCCTGACCGCCGTCGCGGCGGCATTATGGTCGGCCGCCCGTATGCGGCAGGCCGCGCGGGACGCGTACGCCGCCTCGGCACGCGTGGAACTGATCGAGCGTCAGGCCAAGGCGGCCGAGGCCCGCACCCTCGCCCTCACCGAGGAGATCCGCCAGCTCGCCCGGAAGCGGATACCCGCCGCGGCGACCGCACTCTCCCACCGGACCGCACGCGTTCCCGGGCTCCGGGAGGCCTCAGAGATCGAGAGTGACGCCGCACGTCTGCTGACCGAGGCCGTACAGGCCGCCCGCACGGCGGTTCTGGAGGAACGCGGACGCGTCGACGCGGCAGCGCGCTCGGCCATGCGCGGAACCTCGGCCAAGATCCAGTCACTGCTCAACCAGTCGCAGCACCTGCTGCAGGAACTCCAGCACGAGTACGACGACCCGCGGATCCTGCAGCTCGACTTCCGTAACGAACTGGCGCTGCGCCGCACCCAGGCCACGGCCGTACTCTGCGACGCCTGGCCGGGACTCGCCCGGCAGAACTCCCCGCTCGTCGAGGTCGTGCTCGGCGCCAAGTCCCGGGTCGCCGGGTACGAGCGGATCAAGGTCGCCAACCATCTGCGCCAGGAGCGGCTCGCGCTGGTCGCCCGGGCCGCCGAACCCCTCGCGATCGCGCTCGCCGAGCTGCTGGCCAATGCGACGGCGTACTCGCACCCGGACACCGAGGTACCGGTGACGGTCCAGCAGGCCGCCGGGCGCGGGGCTCTGATCCTGGTCGACGACGCCGGGATCGGCATGGACGACGACGCGCTGAAGCGGGCCCGGGCACTGCTGTCCGGCCCCTCCGAGGTGCTGCTCACCGAGCTGGGCGACCCGCCGCAGACCGGCTTCGCCGTGGTGGGGCGGCTCATCGCGAGATACGGCTTCAGCTGCCACATCGAGGCGTCGCCGTACGGGGGGATGCGCACGATGCTGCGTATCCCGGCCCATCTGCTGACCGTGATCGACGACGACCGCACGCTGTCCGTGCTCGCGCCGAAGCCGGTGCACGCGCGGGGGGCCGGGGCCGCTGCCGAAAGCCTCTCGCCCGTACCGGCCGAGCCCGACGCGCCCCCGGCCCCGGCCGAACCCGCCCCCGCCGCCCGGGGAGCGGTGGGCCCGGCGGAACTGCCCACCCGGCGGCGCAGATCCCCCCGGACGGCCTCCCCGCAGGCGTCGACGGCTCGGCAGCAGCCGGTGGAGGAGGCCGCGCTCCGCACGCCCGAGCGGGCCGGAGCTGCCTGGGCCGCCCTCCAGGAAGGCACCCTCAGAGGCAGGAAGGCGCCCGGGCCCCCGGGGCCCTCTGCATCCCCATCGGACGACCAAGGAGACGACGAGACGTGAGCACCACCCCCACCGCCGGTGATCTCGCCTGGGTGCTGACTCCCCTGCTGGACCTGCCCGGAGTACGGCACGCCGTGGTCGCCACCGGCGACGGGCTCGTCGAAGGCGCGTCGCCCGGCCTGGACCGTGCGTCCGCCGAGCGCGTCGCCGCGATGACGGCCACCCTGCACGCGGCGGCCCGTGCCTTCACCACCGCCTTCACCGAGGCCGAGTCACCGCGCCTGGCCCAGACGGTCGTGGAGTCCGACCTGGGATTCGCCGTCGTCGTACCGGCCGGCAAGAACACCACGCTGGCCCTGTTCGCGGCTCCCGACGCCCACCTGGGGAACATCGCTTACCAGATGCAGGTGCAGGTCACCGCGCTGACCCGGGCCATGCACGCCCCCACCCGCCGGCCGGACGCGCGCACCCGGCCATGACCCCCGGCCCAGGGCGCCGCCTGATTCCCGCCTACCTGGTCACCGGTGGCCGTTGGGCGCCCACCGGTCCCGCGCTCGACCGGCTCGCGGTGGTGATCCGTACGGACTCGGCCCTGCCACCGGACAGCGGTTCCGAGCAGCGCAGGCTGTGCGAGCTCCTGGAGCCGGGGGCCCTCACCGTCGTCGAATGCGCCGCCCACCTGGACCTTCCGGTCAGCGCCACGGTCTTCCTGGCCACGGACCTCGTGGCCGCAGGACATCTGCACGCTCGACCACCGATCCCCAGCACCGGTGAGATCGACCGGTCGCTCGTCGAGAGGCTGCTCGTTGGACTCCGTTCCCTCCACTGACCGGGGCGGCATCGGCTACCTGCCGAGCGCCGCCGAGACCCTGATGAAACTCGTAGTCACGGGTCCCTTCGGCGTGGGCAAGACGACCCTGATCCGTACTCTGTCGGAGATTCCCACCCTGCACACGGAAGAGGCGATGACGCAGTCCAGTACGGGACTCGACGACACCGCCGGTCTTCCGGAGAAGACCACGACCACGGTCGCCGTCGACTTCGGGCGGCTGACCGTGCAGGACGACCTGGTGCTCTACATGTTCGGCACCCCGGGCCAGGAGCGCTTCCTCCCCCTCTGGGAGGACATCGCGCGCGGTGCGCTCGGCGCCCTCGTCCTGGTCGACACCCGTCGGCTCGAGGACTCCTTCGCCGTCATGGACATGGTGGAGGAGCAGGGGCTTCCGTACGCCGTCGCGGTGAACCGGTTCCCCGACGCCCCCGCCCACGCCGACGAGGTCCTGCGCAAGCACCTCGACCTCGATCCGCGCACCCCGCTGGTGCAGTGCGACGCCCGCGAACGCCCGGGCAGCATCGACGCCCTGATCGCCCTCGCCGAGCACGCGCTGACCCGTCTGCCCGCATCGCAGGGAACCTCATGACCCCTCCCGTGCCCGGCACGTCACCAGGCGCCGCCGCATCGCTCCTCGAGCCGCTCGCGCTGTACGGCGCGGGCTTCGCCGCCGACCCGCACGGCCACTACCGCAGGCTGCGGGCCCAGGGTCCGCTGGCCAGGGTGCGCATAGCCCCGGACGTCGACGCGATGCTGGTCACCGACTACCACGCAGCCGTCGACCTGCTGCGGGACACCGAGACCTTCACCAAGGACCCGCGTGCCTGGCAGGCGGGTGTACCGGCAGACTCCCCGGTCCTGCCCGTGCTCGGCCACCGGCCCACCGCGGCCTTCACCGACGGTGCCGTCCACGCCCGCTACCGCGATGCCATCAACGACACCCTCGCCCTGATCGAGCCCCACCTGCTGCGTGCGGAGGTCGCCCGGGTCGCGCAGCGGCTCATCGCCGCGTTCTCGGCCACCGGCAGCGGTGACCTCATCGCCCAGTACGCCCGCAGGCTCCCCCTGCACGTTTTCACGGCCTCGCTCGGTGTGGCGCCGGAGGACGCCGACAGGGTGGTCCGGGGCGTCGGCGGAATGATGGACTCCGAGGAGGACGCGTCGGCCGCGTACGACGACCTCGTCGGCGTCGTCACCGGCCTGGTCGCCGCACGGCGGGCCCGCCCGGGCCGCGACCTCACCACCTACCTGCTCGCGCATCCAGCAGGTCTCGACGACGACGAGGCCGTGCGCCAGATCACACTCATCATGAGCGCGGGCCACGACCCCACGACCAATCTGATCGGCAACGCGCTGCTGCGCATGCTGAGCGACACCGGCTACGGAAAATCCCTGCACGGTGGCGCGATGACCGCGCACGAGGCGATCGACGACGTGCTCTGGCGTGATCCTCCCCTGGCCAACATGGGGGCGCACTTCCCACGTCACGACACCGAGTTCCACGGGGTGCCGCTACGCGCCGGACAGCTGCTGCTGGTCTCGTTCGCCGCCGCCAACACGCAGTCGCCTCCCTCCACTTCGGATGCCGCGGTGCGCTCCGGCGACGGCGCCCACCTGGCGTGGTCGACGGGGCCGCACCGCTGCCCGGCCAAGCAGCCCGCCCTGCTGATGGCGATGACCGCGATCGAACAGCTCACCAGCCAGCTCTGCGACCTGGAGCTGGCCGTCGAGCCCGGCGCGCTGGTCTGGCGGCCGGGCCCGTTCCACCGTGCCCCGGCGCACCTCCCGGTGCGTTTCACACCGCTCGACACGCTTCCTGAATGTGGCGGCGCGGCCGCACCGGACGCCGCCGATCACGTTCCGATCCGTGTCGGTGGTACGCCGAACGGGTGAGGGGCGAGAGAATTGCCCGATGAACAGCGAGCGCAGCCGGCGCACAGCCAACCGGCTTACGGACGGGGTGGTTCTGTGAGCAGGTACGACAGGTACGACAGGTACGACGCCACCGACGAACAATGGGAAGGGCTCGCCCAGGTCGTACCCCTGAGGGGCCGTAACGAATGGCCGTCCCGGGTCGACCACAGGACCGTCCCTGAGCAACGGGAGTCGGCCGAGCAGCGGCGCCTGGTCGTTCTGCGGGTCCAGGTGTTCGCGGACGCGCGCGAGGTGGCCGAGTACCTGGTGGCACAGATCCCGGTCCTGCTGGACCTGACCGGCGCCGAGAGCGATGTGGCCAAGCGGATCCTGGACTTCAGCAGCGGCGTGGTCTTCGGGCTCGGCAGCGGGATGCACCGGGTGGACCGCAACGTCTTCCTGCTCGCGCCGGTCGGCATGGAGGTCGAGGGGGTCACAGCGGCGGGCGTACCTCAATCGTAGGAAGGTCGTGCGGGCGGAACGGTTCGCCGCTCACGGGCGTGCGTACGGTCCGCTCATGACTGTGATCTCCTCGGGGCGGCCGCCCGGCGCGGCCCGCCCCGCCCGCCCTTTCGTCGGTGAACTCCGGCTAAACGCCTTCGCCTCGCACCGCCGCACCGTCATCCCGCTCGGGCCGCTCACGCTGCTCGCCGGAAGCAGCGGCAGCGGGAAGTCGACCGCCCTGCGCGGGTACGAGGCGCTGGCGCGGCTGGCCGCCGGGGACACTCTGGAGGACGTCTTCCCCGACCCGGCGGCCTGGGTGCCCGAAGGGGGCGGGGCCGACCCGCAGGGGCGGCGCGGATTCAGGCTCGGCTGCACGGTGGAGGGCCCGGCCGGCCCGGCGAGACTGGATCTCGCCGTGCAGGCCGAGCCCGCGCTCCGTATCGTCGGTGAGCGGCTGACGGACTGCGGCGAGACCCTGCTGAGCACGGCGCTGCGGGACCCACGCCGTCACTCGGTCCAGGCCGCCTGGCACACCGGCGGGGCGGTACCGGTGACGCGGGCCCCGCTCCCCGACGACCGGCTGGGCACGGCACTGCTGCCGTTGCGGGTCGCGGGGGTGACGGACGGGCAGCTGAGGGTGCTGGCCGCCGCCGAGCAGGTGGTCGTGGCCCTGCGGTCCGCCTTCGTCTGCGATCCGCAGCCGGAGCGGATGCGTGCGGCGGTGCCGGTCGGGGAAGGGCGGCTGACCTCGTGCTGCGACAACCTCGCGGAAGTCCTGTACCGCACCCACAGCCAATGCGCGCAGCAGCACGCCCGGCTGGTCGCCGGCGCGGACGCCGGATGCGCGGGAGAGGTGACGGGACTGACCGTGGAGAGCCTTGAGGACGGGACCGTGCGTGCTCTGGCCGGACGGGGCCCGGGCCGCAGCACACCCATCGGGCGCCTCGGCGACGGCGAACTCCGCTATCTCGCGTTCGCACTCGTGCTGCTGACCGGACCTCATGTCCTGGCGGTGGACCCGGCGGCGGAGGTGCCGTCGGCCATACAGGTCCTCACCGTGGTGGCCGACGGGCTCGACCGGAGCCTGGATGTACGGCAGACCAACGAACTGCTGACGCTGGCGGCGTCGATCTGCGCGGGCGGGCACATGCGCTTGCTGGGGACGGTCGGTGAGGCGGCAGCGACGGCGGCCCGCGGGACGGCCGGTGTGACAGTGGTAGACCTGGCACCGTGACGGAACTGGATGTAGCACAACTGCAACGGCGGCTCGCCGACTTCGCGGCGACGCGGGCCTGGGAGCCTCACCACACGCCGAAGAACCTCTGCGCCGCACTGAGCGTGGAGGCCTCCGAACTTCTCGAGATCTTCCAGTGGCTGACACCGGAGCAGTCGGCGAGAGTGATGGAAGACCCCGACACGGCGTTCCGTGTGACGGACGAGGTCGCGGACGTCCTGGCGTATCTGCTGCAGTTCTGTGAGGTCCTGGGCATCGACGCTCTGGCGGAGCTGGCGGCGAAGATCGACCGGAACGAGGCACGCTTCCCGGCACCGGGCAGCAGCGAGTCAACAGATCGTCACTCTTCGGAGTGATCGACTTATGCACAACCGATTTCCTGTCCACAGATTTCCGTTTTCCTCTGGCTTTCGTGTGCCTCTACCTTCACTGTGGGTAATGAAGAGGTGAGAAGGTTTTCACACGGGTGGTCTCGGCGACGGGGGAATCGCATGGAAGCGGAGCGACTGATTTCGGCGGGCCGGAGCGCGCTGGCGGAGAGCCGGGGAGTGCCGGCCGTCATGGCGGAGGCCTGGCAGGCCCAGGCACTCGCCCGGGCGGTCGGCGGGCAGCTGGCGAGATACGGACCGGCGGAGTTACGGACTGAGGCCCGCGGGCTCGGCGAGACCTGCGCTCTGGGTAGCGCCGTGCTCGACCACCCGATGGTTCCGGCTGGAGGTGTGCGGGCATCGCAGCTCACCGAAGTGGCGGACGTACCACAGGCGTTGGATGCCCTGGCGCTGCTTCTCGGTGAGGCGGGCATCGCGCTGGTGGGCGTCGCCTGCGGCACGGAGGAGGAAGCGCTCTACTGGCAGTGCATCGAGGCGATAGACGCCGTCGACGAATCGGTGGACCGAATCCACGGCATGCTGAGACGGCTTGCCGAGCAGGAGCGGGAACAGGAGCGCGAGCACGAGGCGCACAGGGAGCACGACGGGCCGTTCGGCGTGATCCATGGACCGGCGGGGTTCGTCGCCGGCCAGCCCTGAGGCGGGCGGCCGGTGTGCCCCGGCCGCCCGGGCTCGGAGAAGAGGGCAGGGGACAGGGCACGGTGGTCTCGAAGGTGCAGGATGGAGGCATGGATCTTCGAATCTTCACCGAGCCCCAGCAAGGGGCGAGCTACGACACTCTGCTCACCGTCGCCAAGGCCACCGAGGACCTGGGCTTCGACGCCTTCTACCGGTCGGACCACTACCTGCACATGGGCTCCGGGGACGGTCTGCCCGGTCCGACCGACGCGTGGATCACCCTGGCAGGCCTGGCCCGTGAGACCAAGCGGATCCGCCTCGGCACGCTGATGACAGCGGGCACCTTCCGTCTGCCCGGGGTGCTCGCCATCCAGGTCGCCCAGGTCGACCAGATGTCCGGCGGCCGGGTCGAGCTGGGCTTGGGCGCCGGCTGGTTCGAGGAGGAGCACAAGGCGTACGGCATCCCGTTCCCCAAGGAGAAGTTCGGCCGGCTGGAGGAGCAGCTGGCGATCGTCACCGGCCTGTGGAACACCGAGACGGGTAAGACCTTCAGCTACGACGGGACGTACTACCAGCTCACCGACTCGCCCGCGCTGCCGAAGCCCGCCCAGGCGAAGGTGCCGGTCCTGATCGGCGGCCACGGCGCGGTCCGTACCCCGCGACTGGCCGCGCGGTACGCGGACGAGTTCAACATGCCCTTCGCGTCGGTCGAGGACAGCGAGAAGCAGTTCGGCCGCGTCAGGGACGCGGCCGTGACGGCAGGCCGGGCCCCTGACGACCTTGTCTATTCCAATGCCCTGGTGGTCTGCGTCGGGAAGAACGACGCGGAGGTGGCGCGGCGCGCGTCCGCGATCGGACGGGAGGTCGAGGAGATCAAGGCGAACGGGCTGGCGGGCACGCCCGACGAGGTGGTCGAGAAGATCGGCCGCTTCGCCGCCATCGGCTCGTCCCGGATATACCTCCAGGTGCTGGACCTGGATGACCTGGACCATCTGGAACTGATCTCGTCGCAAATCCAGTCGCAGCTGGGCTGACGGGAACCGCTCGACCCCGCGGGACCGCACGAACGCGGGACCGACCGGAATCAGCCGACATCGAAGGAGCACCCGTGCACTCCGCCCGGACACCGGCCGTCCCGCCCCGCCGTACGCTCGGCGACGCGCTCGCCGCGGGGACCGTGTTGCTGGACGGAGGGCTCTCCAACCAGCTGGAGGCGCAGGGCTGCGATCTGTCCGATGCCCTGTGGTCGGCGCGGCTGCTGAGTGATGCCCCTCAGCAGATCGAGGCCGCCCATACCGCCTATGCGCGGGCGGGTGCGCAGGTGCTCATCACCGCCAGCTATCAGGCGACCTTCGAAGGGTTCGCGCGGCGCGGGATCGGACGGGCCCGCGCGGCGGAGCTGATGGCCGGCAGCGTGGAGGCGGCGCGCCGGGCGGGAGCGGTGGCGGGGCGGGAGCTCTGGGTCGCCGCCTCGGTCGGACCGTACGGGGCGATGCTCGCGGACGGCAGCGAGTACCGCGGCCGGTACGGACTGACCGTTCGTGAGCTGGCGCGCTTCCACCGGCCACGGGCGGAGGCGCTGGCCGCGGCGGACCCCGATGTGCTGGCCCTGGAGACGGTGCCGGACATCGACGAGGCCGAGGCCCTGCTGCGCGTGGTCCAGGACCTCGGGGTGCCGGTCTGGCTCTCGTACAGCGTGGCGGGAGACCGGACCAGGGCCGGGCAGCCCCTTGCGGAGGCGTTCGGGCTCGTCGCCGGTATCGATCAGGTGGTGGCCGTCGGGATCAACTGCTGCGATCCCGTTGACGCGGACCGTGCGGTGGAGGTGGCGGCCGCGGCGACCGGCAAGCCCGTCGTCGTCTATCCGAACAGCGGAGAGGAGTGGGACGCCGACGGCCGGGACTGGACCGGGAGGGGCACATTCGAACCGGGCAGGGTGCGGGACTGGCAGCGGGCGGGCGCACGGCTGGTCGGCGGCTGCTGCCGGATCGGCCCGTCCGAAATCGCGGCGCTGGCAGAGCGAATGGAGTCGAGGGAAGAGTGAAATTGCCTGGTAGGGGACGGTCAGCCGGACCATACTCGGACGTGTGTTCCTGACTATCAGCACGACCGGCACCCTTGAGCGTCCCGCCACCGATCTCGGTTACCTGCTGCACAAGCATCCCGACAAGGCGCAGACGTTCTCGACCTCGTACGGCACCGCTCACGTCTTCTACCCCGAGGCATCCGCGGAACGCTGTACCGCGGCGCTGCTGCTCGAGGTGGATCCGGTGGCGCTGGTCAGGCGCGGCAAGGGCAGGGGCCGGGGCGGAGCCCCCGACGCGGCGCTCGCGCAGTACGTCAACGACCGTCCGTACGCGGCGTCGTCGCTGCTCTCGGTCGCGATGACGACGGTGTTCAAGTCCGCGCTGAGCGGGACGTGCCGGGCAATGCCCGAGCGGGCGCAGGAGTCGCTTCCGCTGCGGATCGAGGTGCCCGCGCTGCCCGCACGCGGTGGCGCGGAGCTGGTGGACAAGCTCTTCACGCCGCTCGGCTGGACACGGGTGGACGCCGTGGCCGTACCGCTGGACGAGCAGTTCCCGGAGTGGGGCGACTCGCGTTACGTACGGCTGGTGCTGGAGGGGGAGCTGCTGCTCGCGGACGCCCTGCGTCAGCTGTATGTGCTGCTGCCGGTGCTCGACGACGCCAAGCATTACTGGGTCGCACCCGACGAGGTGGACAAGCTCCTCCGGGCCGGTGAGGGCTGGCTGGCCGGGCACCCCGAGCAGAAGCTGATCACCAGTCGTTACCTCTCCCGTCGCTGGGGGCTCACGCGGCAGGCGATGGAGCGGCTCGAGCTGGTGCGGCTGGCGGAGTCGGACGACCTGGAGGTGGAGAGCGTCGACAACGCGGTGGACGAGACCACCGACACGGAGGAGAAGCCCGTCCCGCTCGCAGAGCAGCGCCGTGAGGCGATCCTGGAGGCACTGTCCGCCTCGGGCGCGACGCGGGTGCTCGACCTGGGCTGCGGGCAGGGCCAGTTGGTGCAGGCACTGCTCAAGGACGTGCGCTTCACGGAGATCATCGGGGTCGATGTGTCGATGCGGGCCCTGGCCGTCGCCGCGCGCCGGCTGAAGCTGGACCGCATGGGAGAGCGGCAGGCCGGGCGGGTCACCCTCCGCCAGGGCGCGCTCACCTATACCGACAAGCAGCTGAAGGGCTACGACGCCGCCGTGCTGAGCGAGGTGATCGAGCACCTCGACCTGCCGCGGCTCCCCGCCCTGGAGTACGCGGTGTTCGGCTCCGCGCGGCCGCGGACCGTGCTGGTGACGACGCCCAACGTCGAGTACAACGTCCGCTGGGAGACGCTCCCCGCCGGGCACGTACGCCACGGCGACCACCGCTTCGAGTGGACCAGGGAGGAATTCCGGGACTGGGCGGGGCAGGTGGCCGGACGCCACGGTTACACGGTGGCGTTCGTGCCCGTGGGGCCGGAGGACCCCGAGGTGGGGCCGCCGACACAGATGGCCGTGTTCACCATGACCGCCGCCCAGGAGACGACGAAGGAGGCGAAGGCCGCATGACCAGTACCTCACGCACGCTGCCGGTGACCGACCTGTCCCTCGTCGTGCTCATCGGCGCCAGCGGATCGGGCAAGTCCACCTTCGCGCGCAAGCACTTCAAGCCGACCGAGATCGTCTCCTCGGACTTCTGCCGGGGCCTCGTCGCCGACGACGAGAACGACCAGAGCGCCAGCCGGGACGCCTTCGACGTCCTCCGCTACATCGCGGGCAAGCGCCTGGCCGCGGGCCGGCTCACCGTCGTCGACGCCACCAACGTGCAGGCGGAGAGCCGCGCACAGCTCGTCCAGCTGGCCCGGCAGCACGACGTGCTGCCCATCGCCGTCGTGCTGGACCTTCCGGAGGAGCTCTGCCAGGCGCGCAATGCCACCCGCCCCGACCGCGCCGGCATGCCCCGCCATGTCGTACAGCGCCACCGCCGTGAGCTGCGCCGCTCGCTGCGCGGCCTGGAGCGCGAAGGCTTCCGCAAGGTGCACGTCCTGCGCACCGAGGAGGAGGCCGACACCGCCGAAGTCGTCCTGGAGCGCCGCTACAACGACCTGCGGCACCTCACTGGCCCCTTCGACATCATCGGCGACATCCACGGCTGCAGCTCCGAGCTGGACACCCTGCTCGACACGCTGGGCTACAAGGACGGATCCCACCCCGAGGGGCGTACCGCTGTGTTCGTGGGCGACCTCGTGGACCGTGGCCCCGACAGCCCTGGTGTGCTGCGCCGCGTCATGTCCATGGTGGCGTCGGGCGACGCGCTGTGCGTCCCCGGCAACCACGAGAACAAGCTCGGCCGTTACCTCAAGGGACGCAAGGTCCAGCACAGCCACGGTCTCGCGGAGACCGTCGAGCAGCTGGAGCGGGAGGACGCCGAGCATCCCGAATTCCGCAAGCAGGTCGCGGAGTTCATCGACGGACTGGTCAGCCACTACGTCCTGGACGAGGGCAAGCTGGTCGTCTGCCACGCGGGGCTGCCCGAGAAGTACCACGGGCGCACATCCGGGCGGGTCCGGTCGCACGCGCTGTACGGGGACACGACCGGCGAGACCGACGAGTTCGGCCTGCCCGTGCGCTACCCGTGGGCCGAGGAGTACCGGGGCAGTGCCGCGGTGGTCTACGGCCACACACCGGTGCCCACCGCCTCCTGGGTGAACAACACCCTCTGCCTGGACACCGGGGCGGTCTTCGGAGGGAAGATGACCGCACTGCGCTGGCCGGAGCGCGAGATCGTGGACGTACCGGCCGAGCGCGTCTGGTACGAGCCGGTGAAGCCGCTGACCACCGAGGCCCCCGGAGGCCGGGAGGGCCGGCCGCTCGACCTCGCCGATGTGCAGGGCCGCCGCATCGTGGAGACCCGGCACATGGGCCGTGTCGCGGTGCGCGAGGAGAACGCGGCGGCGGCGCTCGAGGTCATGAGCCGTTTCGCCGTCGACCCCAGGCTGCTCACCTACCTCCCGCCGACCATGGCCCCCACCGCCACCTCCCACGAGGAGGGCTTCCTGGAGCATCCGGCCGAAGCCTTCGCGCAGTACCGCGCGGACGGCGTCACCAAGGTCGTCTGCCAGGAGAAGCACATGGGCTCGCGCGCGGTGGCGCTGGTCTGCCGCGACGCCGGCACCGCACGCGAGCGCTTCGGCGTCGGGGACACCTCCCACGCCTTCGGCTGGGCGGGAGCCCCCACCGGCGCCCTGCACACCCGCACCGGGCGCCCTTTCCTGGACGACACGGCACTCACCGAGGTCATCCTCGGCCGGCTGCGCGCGGCCGTCACCGCCGCCGGACTCTGGGAAGAGTGGAACACCGACTGGGTGGTGCTCGACGCCGAGCTGATGCCCTGGTCCCTCAAGGCCGCCGGGCTCCTGCGCTCGCAGTACGCGGCGGTGGGCGCCGCCTCCGGCGCGGTCCTGCCCGTGGCGGAGGACGCCCTGGCCGCGGCGGCTGTGCGAGGTGTCGATGTCGGGGGCCTCGCCGCCCGTCAGCGGGGGCGCGCCGCGGACGCCGCCGCCTTCACGGAGGCCTACCGCCGCTACTGCTGGAGCACCGAAGGGCTCGACGGCGTCCGGCTCGCGCCGTTCCAGATCCTCGCGGTACAGGGCCGTTCGCTCGCCTCCGTACCGCACGACGAGCAGCTGGCGTGGCTGGACCGCCTCGTCGAGCACGACCCGACCGGTCTGCTCCAGGTCACCCGGCGCCTCGTCGTCGACACGGGTGACGAGGCCTCCGTGCGCTCCGGCATCGACTGGTGGCTGGAGATGACCGGCCGCGGCGGGGAGGGCATGGTCGTCAAGCCGCTCGGAGCCCTCGTCCGGGACGCGAAAAGCAGGCTCGTCCAGCCGGGCATCAAGGTGCGAGGCCGGGAGTACCTGCGGATCGTCTACGGTCCCGAGTACACCCGGCCGGAGAATCTGGAGCGGCTGCGTTCGCGCTTCCTCGGCCACAAGCGGTCGCTGGCCCTGCGGGAGTACGCGCTAGGCCTCGAGGCGCTCGACCGGCTGGCCGACGGGGAGCCGCTGTGGCGGATCCACGAGCCGGTCTTCGCGGTGCTCGCCCTGGAGTCGGAGCCCGTCGACCCGCGGCTGTAGGACGGCCCGACCCAAATCCGGGTGCGGTTCGCAGGGTGAACGGCGCCCCGCGCGGTGAGGATGAAGACATGGGATTCCATGTCGATTCCGAGGCCGGGCGGCTGCGCCGCGTCATCCTGCACCGCCCCGATCTGGAGCTGAAGCGGCTCACCCCCAGCAACAAGGACGCGCTCCTGTTCGACGACGTGCTGTGGGTGCGCCGAGCCAGGGAGGAGCACGACGGTTTCGCCGATGTGCTGCGTGACCGGGGTGTGGAGGTGCATTTCTTCGGCGAGCTGCTCCGGGAGGCCCTGGACATCCCGGTGGCGAGGCGGCTCGTCCTCGACCGGGTCTTCGCGGAGAAGGAGTACGGCCCGCTCGCCACCGAGCATCTGCGCGCCGCCTTCGACGAGCTGCCCACCGCCGAGCTGGCCGAGGCCCTGGTCGGCGGGATGACGAAGCGGGAGTTCCTGGAGCGGCACGCCGAACCGACCTCCGTCCGCTTCCACGTCATGGATCTGGACGACTTCCTGCTCAGCCCCCTGCCCAACCACATCTTCACCCGCGACACCTCCGCCTGGATATACGACGGCGTGTCCATCAACGCGATGCGCTGGCCCGCCAGACAGCGCGAGACCGTGCACTTCGAAGCGATCTACCGGCACCATCCCCTCTTCACCGGACCCGAGGCGGGTGTCTTCCACCACTGGTCGGAGGGGCAGGACGACTATCCGTCCACCATCGAGGGCGGCGACGTCCTCGTCATCGGCCGGGGCGCCGTCCTGATCGGGATGAGTGAACGCACCACCCCCCAGGCCGTGGAGATGCTGGCCAGAGGGCTCTTCGACGCTGGTTCGGCCCGGACGATCGTGGCGCTCGACATGCCCAAGCGCCGGGCGTTCATGCACCTCGACACGGTGATGACGATGATCGACGGGGACACCTTCACCAAGTACGCCGGGCTCGGCATGCTCCGTTCCTACACGATCGAGCCCGGCGCCGGGCCACGTGAACTGAAGGTCACCGATCACCCGCCGGAGCACATGCACCGGGCCATCGCGGACGCGCTCGGCCTTGACACGATCCGGGTGCTCACCGCCACCCAGGACGTGCACGCCGCCGAGCGGGAGCAGTGGGACGACGGCTGCAACGTGCTGGCCGTGGAGCCCGGTGTCGTCATCGCGTACGAGCGCAACGCCACCACCAACACCTACCTGCGCAAGGAAGGCATGGAGGTGATCGAGATCCGGGGCAGTGAGCTGGGGCGGGGCCGGGGCGGCCCGCGCTGCATGAGCTGCCCCGTGGTGCGCGATCCCGTGTGAGACGGAGGGCCGGGACGAGAGGAGGCGCGGGGCTCCACGCCTCCTCTCTGTATAGCAATACGGGGTCTCGTATAGACTTCCAGGACGCTTGTCCGCATGCCCTCAGCACGACCCAGGAGCAGTCACCATGGCCATAGACCTCACAGGCCGCCATTTCCTCAAGGAGCTGGACTTCACGGCCGAGGAGTTCCGCGGCCTGATCGCTCTGTCCGCCGAGCTCAAGGCCGCGAAGAAGGCGGGCGAGGAGGTGCAGCGGCTGCGCGGGAAGAACATCGCGCTGATCTTCGAAAAGACCTCGACGCGGACCCGCTGCGCGTTCGAGGTGGCCGCCGCCGATCAGGGGGCGGCCACGACGTACCTCGACCCTTCCGGCTCCCAGATGGGACACAAGGAGTCGGTGAAGGACACCGCCCGGGTGCTCGGCCGGATGTTCGACGGTATCGAGTACCGGGGCGACAGCCAGCAGGCCGTCGAGGAGCTGGCGGAGTACGGCGGTGTGCCGGTCTTCAACGGACTCACCGACGACTGGCACCCCACCCAGATGCTCGCCGACGTCCTCACGATGACCGAGCACAGTGCGAAGCCCCTGGAGGAGATCACCTTCGCCTACCTGGGTGACGCCCGCTTCAACATGGGCAACTCCTACCTCGTCACCGGGGCCTTGCTCGGCATGGACGTCCGCATCGTCGCCCCTGCCGCCTACTGGCCGGTGCAGGAGGTCGTGGACCGGGCTCGAGCGCTCGCGGAGTCCAGCGGTGCGCGCATCACCCTCACCGAGGACGTCACCGAGGGTGTCCGGGGGGCGGACTTCGTCGTCACCGACGTCTGGGTCTCCATGGGTGAGCCCAAAGAGGTCTGGGACGAGCGCATCGCCTCCCTCGCGCCCTATTCCGTGACCATGGACGTCCTGCGTGCCACGGGCAACGAGGACGTGAAGTTCCTGCACTGCCTTCCGGCGTTCCACGACCTCGGCACGAAGGTGGGCAGGGAGATCCACGAGCGGCACGGTCTGTCGGAGCTGGAGGTCACCGACGAGGTCTTCGAGTCCCCCCACTCGGTCGTCTTCGACGAGGCCGAGAACCGGATGCACACGATCAAGGCGGTGCTCGTCGCCACACTGGCAGCCGACGCACAGGCTGGATGAAGCGGACCACGTGAAACAGATTGCATGAACATGCACCCGATCGGGTTAACATGCGTGCAAGTGGCTACGATGGTGCTACTTGGTGGGGTTCGGGCTCGCGCGTCCGGACCCCTTTTCATGTGCCCGGTCCGGAGCGCATGCCAGGTGCGAGCCCCCCACGGCTCATTCCCCCGCACCACAGGAGAAGAGACCCCGCCCCCCATGAGACCCGCCTCCCGCACCCCACAAGTCTCCTCGCGCACCCCGAGGGCGCGCATCAAGAGCCCCGATCTGCTGCTCGCCGAGTCCGGAGCCGACCTGGAAGGGCACGGCCTGCGGCGCACCATGGGGCTGTTCCAGCTCGTGTGCTTCGGAGTCGGGGCCATTGTCGGCACCGGGATCTTCGTCGGGCTGTCCGACAGCGTCGCCGAGGCGGGCCCCGCCGTGGTGGTGTCGTTCGTCCTCGCCGCCGTCACCTGTATCTTCACCGCCTTCTCCTTCGCCGAGCTGGGCGGCGCCATCCCCGTATCCGGCAGTTCCTACTCCTTCGCGTACGCCACGCTCGGGGAACGGGTCGCGTTCCTCGTCGGCTGGTGCCTGTTGCTGGAGTACGGCGTCTCGGTCTCCGCCGTCGCGGTCGGGTGGAGCCAGTACGTCAACGAACTGCTGGACAGCCTCATCGGCTGGAACCTGCCGGCGGCGCTCTCCTCCGGACCCGGCGACGGCGGTGTGATCAACCTTCCGGCGGTCGTCGTGGTCATGATGGCGGCCACCCTGCTGGTGCGCGGGATCAGGGAGAGCGCGGGGGCCACGGCGGCGATGGCGGTGCTGAAGATCGGCATTCTCGTCGCTTTCTGCGTGATCGCCTTCACCGCGTTCCAGGACGGTCACCTCTCGCCCTTCGCCCCGCACGGCGTGGCCGGGGTCACCGCCGGAGCGTCGGTGGCGTTCTTCTCGTACATCGGCTTCGACGCCGTCACCACCGCCGGGGAGGAGGTCAAGGACCCCCGCCGGAACATCCCGATCGCCATCCTGATCTGCATCGGCGTGGTCACGCTGCTCTACTGCGCCGTCGCCCTCGGGGCCATCGGGGCGCTGGGCGCGGACGCCGTGTCCGACAAGCCGGCCGCGCTCTCGCTCGTCGTCGACAAGGTCACCGAGTCGAGCGTCGGTGGAGGGATCATCGCCTTCGGCGCGGTCGTCGCCATCGCATCCGTCGTCCTCGCGGTGATGTACGGGCAGACCCGGATTTTGATGTCGATGTCCCGCGACGGGCTGATTCCCCGGGTGTTCGAACGGGTGTCGCCGAAGACGCACACGCCGGTCGCCAACACATGGATCGTGGCCGTCGTCTTCGCTGTCCCGGCCGCGTTCTCGTCCCTCGACGTCGTCGTGAACCTGACGACCATCGGCACGCTCGCCACCATGGCGGTGGTCAATGTCGCCGTCATCGCGCTGCGTCGCCGCAACCCGGAGCTGAAGCGTTCCTTCCGGGTGCCGCTCCACCCGCTCAGCCCGATCCTGGGCGTCGGCTTCTGTCTGTACCTGATGTACGGGACGGGCTGGACGACCTGGGTGCAGTTCGTGGTCTTCCTGGTGGTGGGAGCCCTGGTGTACGCGGGGTACAGCCGCAGCCGCTCCCGGCTCGTCAGCCCCGGGGAGCCCCAGGACCAGGCGGCGTCAGGCCCGAGCGCAGGGTGAACCAGACCGCCTTGCCGTGTTCGGTGGGGCGGTGACCGCAGGCGGAGCTGAGTGCGCGTATCAGGAGCAGCCCCCGGCCGTGTTCCTGCCACGGGTCCGGCGTACTGCCGGGCAGCAGGCGGGAGAGGCCGCCGGGCGGCCCCGGGTCGTGGTCGTGGACCTCTACCTGGCAGCCGGACGCCAGGAGCTCGACCACCAGCTCGATCGGCCCGGAGCCGTCGGTGTGCTCCACGGCGTTGGCGACCAGCTCGGCGGTCAGCAGCTCGGCGGTGTCGCTGTCCGCGGGCGCGTCGAGGTCCGCCAGCGCCGTACGGATGAGGGCGCGGGCGATCGGTACCGCGGCAGTGGAGTGCGGCAGGGCGATACGCCAGGAGGGGGGCGGGGGCGAGGGGACGTCGGGCAGCAAAGGGAGAGTTTCCGTTCAGGAGCGAGACATCCGGCGGGGGACTTTCGTTCCGGGGCGGCTGCGCCCGGGACTGCGTCCTCCGTCACCGGAGGGTACGGGGTCTGTACCAGGACTTCCTGCGCACAACCATACGAAGCCCGACGCCCCAGACATAGGGGTAGCCGACGGGTACAAAAGGGACCTTCGACACAGTGGGGTGCCACTTATCGCGCACTCGTGACGGAAGTCACAGATGGGTGATAGCTTCGAAGGGCATCAGCAGCAGCCCGACGGCTGGAGGGGACCCTTCCATGAGCCCGTTCACCGGCTCCGCCGCGCGCACGGAGCGCTGGCGGCATCTGCGCCTGACGACGGACGACGGTGTGGCCACCGTCACGCTCGCCCGCCCCGAGAAGCTCAACGCACTCACCTTCGGCGCCTACGCGGACCTGCGCGATCTTCTCGCCGAGCTCTCCCGTGTACGCTCCGTGCGTGCCCTCGTGCTCGCCGGTGAAGGGCGCGGGTTCTGCTCCGGCGGTGATGTCGACGAGATCATCGGCGCCACGCTCGCGATGGACACCGCACAGCTCCTGGACTTCAACAGGATGACCGGACAGGTCGTACGGGCCCTGCGGGAGTGCCCCTTCCCCGTCATCGCCGCCGTCCACGGCGTGGCCGCCGGAGCCGGCGCGGTCCTCGCCCTGGCCGCCGACTTCCGGGTCGCAGCCCCGTCCGCGCGCTTCGCCTTTCTCTTCACCGCCGTCGGCCTGTCCGGCGGCGACATGGGTGCCGCCTACCTCCTGCCCCGCGTCGTCGGCCTCGGCCACGCCACCCGGATCCTCATGCTCGGCGAACCCGTCCGCGCCCCCGAGGCCGAGCGCATCGGGCTGATCAGCGAGCTGACCGGCGAGGGGGAGGCCGACACCCGCGCCGCCGCTCTGGCCAGGCGGCTCGCCGACGGGCCCGCGCTGGCCCTCGCCCGGACGAAGGCGCTGCTCACCGCTGAGCTCGACATGCCGCTCGCCGCATCCGTGGAGATGGACGCCGCCACCCAGGCCCTCCTGATGAACGGTGAGGACTACGCCGAGTTCCACGCGGCCTTCACCGAGAAGCGGCCGCCGAAGTGGCGGGGCAGGTAGCGCGATGCCCTCCTCGGACACGGGGCGGATCGCGGTCATCGGCGGCGGACCCGGCGGGCTCTACGCCGCCGCGCTCCTCAAACGGCTGGACCCCGGCCGCGAGATCACCGTATGGGAGCGCAACGCCCCCGACGACACCTTCGGCTTCGGCGTGGTCCTCTCCGACGAGACGCTCGGCGGCATCGAGCATGCCGACCCCGTCGTGTACCGGGCGCTGAGCGAAGCGTTCGTCCGCTGGGACACCATCGACGTCGTATACCGGGGTGCCACACAGACCTCCGGCGGCCACGGCTTCGCCGCGCTGAGCCGCCGTACGCTGCTGCGCATCCTGCACGAGCGCTGCGCATCCCTCGGTGTGCGGCTTCGCTTCCGGACCGCGGCGCCGCCCGCCGCCGAGCTCGCGGCCGGCCACGACCTGGTCATCGCCGCCGACGGTGTGCACAGCGCCACCCGCGAGGCCTATGCCCGCCACTTCCGCCCCACGGTCACCGAACACCGCAACCGCTACATCTGGCTCGCAGTGGACTTCGCGCTCGACGCGTTCCGCTTCGAGGTCGCCGAGACCGAACACGGCGTGATGCAGCTGCACGCCTATCCCTTCTCCCGCCCGTCGCCCGCCCACCACTCCTCGACGAGGCCCTTCGGGACGCCGAACGAATGCGGCGCCTCCACCGTCATCGTCGAGATGCGCGAAGAGGTCTGGCGCGCCGCCGGCCTCGACACCTGCGGCACCGCCGAGTCCGCCGAACGCTGTGCCACCGTGTTCGCCGAGGCCCTCGGAGGCCGACCGCTGCGCTCCAACAAGTCCTCCTGGCTCACCTTCGTCACCGTCACCAACGCGCACTGGTCACACGGCAACACGGTGCTTGTCGGCGACGCCGCCCACACCGCCCACTTCTCCATCGGCTCCGGCACCAAGCTCGCCGTCGAGGACGCCCTCGCCCTGGCCGCCTGCGTCGAGGAACAGCCCGACCTGCCCACCGCCGTCGCCGCGTACGAGGCCGAGCGCCGCCCCGTCGTCCTGTCCACCCAGCGCGCCGCCGCGGCCAGCCTGCGCTGGTTCGAGGAACTCCCGCGTTACACCGACCAGCCGCCCCGGCGGTTCGCCTTCAACCTGCTCACCCGCAGCCGCCGCGTCACACACGACAACCTGAGGCTGCGTGATCCCGGCTTCACCGAGGCGGTCGAGGAGGAGTTCGGCTGCCCGCCCGGCACCCCGCCGATGTTCACCCCGCTGCGGCTGCGGGGGCTGGAACTCCGCAACCGTGTCGTCGTCTCGCCCATGGACATGTACTCCGCCGTCGACGGCATGCCCGGCGACTTCCACCTCGTCCATCTCGGCGCCCGCGCGCTCGGCGGCGCAGGGCTCGTCATGACCGAGATGGTCTGCGTGAGCCCCGAAGGCCGCATCACCCCCGGCTGCACCGGACTGTGGACCGATGAACAGGCCGATGCCTGGACCAGGATCACGCACTTCGTCCATGACTCCGCCCCCGGCGCAGCGATCGGCGTCCAGCTGGGCCACTCCGGCCGTAAGGGCTCCACCCGGTTGATGTGGGAGGGCATCGACCAGCCGCTGGACCAGGGCAACTGGCCGGTCAGCGCCGCGTCGCCCGTCCCGTACGCCCACGGGGTCAACCAGATCCCGCAGGAGCTGGACCGGGCGGGGATGGACGCGGTCCGCGACCTGTTCACGGAGGCCGCCCGGCGGGCCGCCCGCTGCGGATTCGACCTGCTCGAACTGCACTGCGCCCACGGGTACCTGCTCTCCGGTTTCCTCTCCCCGCTCACCAACCTGCGCACCGACGCCTACGGCGGCCCCCTGGAGAACCGGCTCCGCTTCCCCCTGGAGGTCCTCGACGCGGTCCGCGCCGTATGGCCCGCTGACCGGCCCATGACCGTGCGGATATCCGCCACGGACTGGGCGCCGGGCGGCACGAGCGACGAGGACGCCCTGGCGGTCGCCCGCGCCTTCGCCGCCCACGGCGCGGACGCCATCGACGTCTCCACCGGCCAGGTCGTCCCCGGGGAACGCCCCGAGTACGGCCGCTCGTACCAGACGCCGTACGCCGACCGGATCCGCAACGCCCTGGACGTACCCGTCATCGCCGTCGGCGCCATCTCCTCCTGGGACGACGTCAATTCGCTGTTGCTCGCCGGCCGCGCAGACCTCTGCGCCCTGGCCCGCCCTCATCTGTACGACCCGCACTGGACGCTGCACGCGGCGGCCGAGCAGGGTTACGCCGGGCCGGGCATCTCCTGGCCGCTCCCGTACCGCGCGGGCAGCCGGACTCCGCCGACCGGCCGCACCGACGGTCCCAGGCCCCGGCTCACGCTGAACTGAGCGTCAGGCACTCGTGGCAGCGGCACGGGCTGGGATGAGCCATGGCCCAGTGCGTGGTGCGGTACTCGAGGGACAGCCGGCCGAGGAGAGCCGCGACCTCTTCGGCGTCCTGACGGCTCGTCCAGCAGCCGCCCACGCCCGCCTCCTCGCACAGCCGCAGCACGGTCGGGCTGTGGACCGGAACGGCCCGGAAGGTGTGCAGATCGCGCGTCGACATGTCGATCGTGATGTACGTGCCGGTGTGGCGCCCGCGTCCGATCGTCGTCAGCTGCTCGTGCGCCGTCCCCGCGTAGGTCTCGATCACGTACACCTTGGAGCCGCCCCGGTAGGACTTGGTGCCGGGCCGCAGTTCCTGGCCGCCCTCGCCGTAGCGCCGCCACCGCACGACGTTCGCGGCGACCAGCCACACCTGCTCGGCCGGTGCGGACCCGGCCCCGGCCGTCACTCGGGCTCCGCGGTGATCACCAACCGGTCGCCGACGGCTTCGTAACCGATGCGCCGGTACACGCCGTTGCTCGTCGGATTCGCGAGGTCCGTGAAGAGCAGCACCTCCCCGGCGCCCTCCTCCCGCGCCACCCGGCTCACCTCCGCCGTCACCGCCGCCGCGTAGCCCCGGCCCCGGTGCTCCGGCGGTGTGTAGACGTGCGCCACCCGCACCGTGTCCGCGATCCTGCGCGATACGCCCGCCATCGACACCGGCTTCCCGTCCGCCTCCCAGAGCGTCAGCCCGCCGTGCGCCGTGCGCTCGTCCACGATCCGCTCGGCCCGGTCGCCCGACTGGCCGGTCTCCGCACCGAAGGCGCGGATCCGGTCGACCAGCAGCGGCCGGTCGGCCGGGGTGGCGGTCCGGGGCCGGCCTGCCGGCGCGGGGGAGGGCGGCACCAAGGTGCCCAGCCGGTACAGCCGGTGCTCCTCGTCGACCCGGTGGCGTGGCCAACGGGCAGCCAGGGCCCGTGCGGTGTCGCGGTCCGCGTTGACGCCCGGCAGCGGCAGCGCGTCGGCCAGGGCACCGACCGCCTCGGCGGACGCCGTTCCCAGGAGCGGCAGGAAGGGTGGCGTGCGCACCAGCGCCCCGGCGACCTCGCCGTCCGCCCCGCGCCACCAGCCCAGCACCGGCGGCTCCACGCCGTACGCCTGTGGCCCGCTGTCCCGCAGCGTGGCGGTGACGGTCAGCAGCAGGGTGTTCTCGGCGGGCCGGGCGGCCAGGGACGCTCCGGCCGCGTCCAGGAAGGCGTCGACGTCATCGGTGAAGGTCCAGGTCATGCTTCATCCTGTCGCTCGCATGGCCTCGGGTCACCCCGATTTCTGCGGGAGGATCAGGGACTTTCCCCGACGAACCGGGCTCCCGCGTCGCGCAGTCGGCCGTGCAGCAGCCCGAACACCTCTGCCGAGCGCCCGCCCGGCCAGTCCTTCGGCAGCAGTTCCCCGGGCAGCCCCGGGTCCGCGTACGGCAGCCGGCGCCAGGCGTCCAGCGCGCGGAGGTAGTCCCGGTAGGCCTCCTCGGGATCGGGCGCGGCCCCTTCGGCCCGTTCCTCCCAGGACCGCAGCACCGGCTCCTGCTGCTCCAGGAAGTCGAGGTGGAGCCGGGCGATCGCGCCCAGGTCCCACCAGCGCGCCACGGACTCCTGCGTCGCGGCGAAGCCGAGGTGTTCCCCGCGGAACAGGTCGACGTACGGCGCGAGTCCGAGTCGTTCCAGGGTGTGCCGCGTCTCCTCGTGCAGTCCGGCGGGAGCGATCCACACCCCGGGCGCCGCCGTGCCGAAGCCGAGCCGGCCGAGCCGGGAGCGCAACAGGTGGCGCTTGTGGCGTTCGGCCTCCGGCACGGAGAAGACGGCGAGCACCCAGCCGTCGCCGGGCCGGGGAGCCGGCCGACGGTAGATCCGCCGGTCGCCGTCGTCCAGCAGCTGGCGGGCGTCGGACGACAGTGCGTATCCGGCCGCCCCGTCCGCCGTACGGGCGGGCACGAGCAGCCCGCGGCGCTTGAGCCGGGAGACGGACGAACGCACCGACGGCGCGTCGACCTCGACCGCGTGCAGCAGCCGGATCAGCTCGGACACCGCCAGCGGGGCGTTGCCGGGATGACGGCCGTACGCGCCGTAAAGGGTGACGATCAGGGAACGGGGAGTGTGCTCGGCCACGTGATCACTCTAGGGCGGCGGTGCCACGCAGCAGGAATCGCTGGAGTTTTCCGGTCGCGGTCCTCGGAAGCGCGGGCAGGAATGCGATGGCACGCGGACATTTGTGCGGCGCCAGTTCGGCCTTCATATGGGTGCGCAGGTCGTCGGCCGACAGCAGCGCGCCTTCCCGCGGCACGACGTACGCGGCCACGATCTGACCTCGCAGCTCGTCGGCCCGGCCCACCACCGCGGCCTCGGCCACGTCGGGGTGGCGCAGCAGCGCCTCCTCGACCTCGGGGCCGGCGATGTTGTACCCGGCGGAGACGATCATGTCGTCGGCGCGGGCGACATAGCGGAAGTAGCCGTCGGGCTCGCGGACACAGGTGTCGCCGGTGATGTTCCAGCCGTGGCGTACGTACACCCGCTGGCGTTCGTCGGCGAGGTACCGGCAGCCGACCGGACCGCGCACGGCCAGCAGACCAGGTTCGCCGTCGGGCAGCTCCTCGCCGTCCTCGTCCACCACGCGCGCCTGCCAGCCGGGCACGGGGACGCCGGTGGTACCGGGCCGGACCGCCCTGCCGGCGGCGGAAATGAAGATGTGCAGCAGCTCGGTGGTCCCGATGCCGTTGATGATGCGCAGCCCCGTCCGCTCGTACCAGGCCCGCCATGTCGCGGCGGGGAGGTTCTCCCCGGCCGAGACGCAGCGGCGCAGCGTGGACAGGTCATGGCCTTCGAGTGCTTCGAGCATCACGCGGTACGCGGTCGGCGCGGTGAACAGGACGGAGACCCGGTGGGCGGCGAGCGCGGGCAGCAGCTGCTTGGGGCCGGCCTGTTCCAGCAGCAGGGCCGAGGCGCCGGCCCGCAGCGGGAAGATCACCAGCCCGCCCAGCCCGAAGGTGAATCCGAGCGGCGGGCTTCCCGTGAACACGTCGTCGGGGCCCGGCCGCAGGACGTGCCGGGCGAAGGTGTCGGCGACGGCCAGCACATCGCGGTGGGCGTGCATGCAGCCCTTGGGCCGCCCGGTGGTGCCCGAGGTGAACGCGATGAGGGCGATGTCGTCGGCGGCGGTGTCCACCGCACGGTAGGGCCCCGGCCGGGCAGCCGCGAGCTCTGTCAGGTCGTCGGCGGAGCCGCCCCCGTACGTGGTGATGTGCAGCCCGGGTACCTCGGCCCTGGCCAGGTCGTCGACCGACCTGCTGTCGCACAGGGCGTGGCCGACGCGGGCGATGGAGCAGATCGTGGCGAGTTCCGCCGCCCGCTGCTGGGCCAGCACCGTCACGGCGATCGCCCCTGCCTTCATCACGGCGAGCCAACAGGCCGCGAGCCAGGGCGTGGTAGGGCCGCGCAGCAGTACGCGGTTGCCGGGGACGACGCCCAGATCGTGGCTGAGTACGTGGGCGATGCGGTCCACCCGGTCCCGCAGTTCGCCGTAGCTCCAGACGTCGCCGTCGGCGCTCCGGAAGGCGGGGCGCTCGGGGCCGAAGCGGTCGGCGGTGCGGTCGAGCAGTTCGTGTCCGCAGTTCAGCCGGTCCGGGTAGGCCAGTTCGGGGAGGTCGAAGACCAGCTCGGGCCGGTCCTCGGCGGGCGGGAGATGGTCGCGCGCGAAGGTGTCGGTGTGCGCGCTCGCGGTGCCTGACGGCTTCATGAAGCATCGCCCCCTTGTCGCCCTCGGAGCGTATCGTTTGGTTGACGGTAGTCAACGGTCCGCGATAAGTCGTGACAAGAGAGGCGCCGGTATGACGGCATTCTCCCTCGATCCCGGTCAAACAGCCTGGTGCGACGAGCTGTACACCCTCGCCCGCGACGAGCTGCGCCCCCTTGCGGAGAAGGGCGAGCCCGGCCATGTCAACCGCCCGCTCGTCACCGCGCTCGGCGGCCTCGGGCTCCTCGACCGGCTGCTCGGCTCCGGCGCCCTCGATCTCTGCCTGATGCGCGAGTCGCTGGCGCGCGGCTGCACCGAGGCGGAGACCGCGCTCGCCCTCCAGGGCCTCGGAGCCGGGCCGGTCCGCCGGGCGGGCACCGCGGCCCAGCGCGCGCGGTGGCTGCCCGAGGTGCGCGCGGGCCGCGCCGTGGCCGCCTTCGCGCTCAGTGAGCCGGGCGCCGGATCCGACGCGGCGGCCCTCGCCCTCGCCGCACGGCCCGCGCCCGGCGGGGGCGGCTGGCGGCTCACCGGCGAGAAGTGCTGGATCTCCAACGCCCCCGAAGCCGACTTCTACACCGTCTTCGCGCGGTCGGGGGAGGGCGACGGAGCCCGCGGTGTCACCGCGTTCCTCGTGCCCGCCGACCGTCCCGGGCTCACCGGAGCGCCCCTGACCATGCTCTCCCCGCACCCCATCGGGGCGCTGGACTTCGACGACGTGCCGGTGACCGCCGAGGACGTGCTGGGCGAGCCCGGCCGGGGGTTCCGGGTCGCCATGGACACCCTGAACCTCTTCCGGCCCAGTGTCGGGGCGTTCGCCGTCGGCATGGCGCGCGCCGCGCTCGACGCCACCCTGGACCACACGGCCCACCGCACCGCCTTCGGAGCCCCGCTCAAGGACCTGCAGGCCGTCTCGCACCAGGTCGCGGAGATGGCGACCCGCACCGAGGCCGCCCGGCTCCTGGTGTACGCGGCCGCCGCCGCCCACGACGCGGGGGAGCCGGGCGTGCCCCGGCGCGCCGCCATGGCCAAGCTGTACGCCACCGAGACCGCGCAGTACGTCGTCGACGCGGCCGTCCAGATGCACGGCGCCCGCGCTCTGCGACGGGGCCATCTGCTCGAACATCTCTACCGGGAGGTCCGCGCGCCCCGGATCTACGAGGGCGCCACCGAGGTGCAGCGCACCATCATCGCCAAGGAGCTGTACGCGACACAGGAGACACCCGCATGAATCCGATCACCCGGATCAACCCCGCCGAACTCGCCCCGCCCACCGGCTTCTCGCACGCCGTCACCGCCACCGGCGGCCGGCTGGTCTTCCTGGCAGGCCAGACCGCACTGGACGGCGAAGGGAAGGTCGTCGGCTCCACCCTGCCTGAACAGTTCGAGACGGCCCTGGGGAATCTGCTCACCGCCCTGCGCGCCGCGGGCGGTGCCCCGGCCGCCCTGGCGAGGGTCACCGTCTACGCCACCGATGTGGCCGACTACCGTGCCCACGCCTCCGAACTGGGCGCCGTCTGGCGGAGGCTGGCGGGGCGTGAGTATCCGGCCATGGCGGTCGTCGGGGCGGTCCGGCTCTGGGACGAGCAGGCCATGGTCGAGCTCGACGGCATCGCCGTGCTGGACTGAGGCCGCACGCGAAGGGGCGGCGCGGTTGTGCGTACCGCCCCCGGTCACCGTGGGGTGCCGATCAGTACGGCTCGACGTGGGCGGCGCCCGGCCTCCCGACCTTCAGGAGCTCGTCCTCCGCAGGAGTCGTCGCGCTGCCCGTCTCCTCATCAGGAGTGCGCGCGAAGGGTTCTGCACGAACATCGCGCGAGAACGGCGGCGGTCCTCGCACGCGGCGAGTGCCGCCGCGACGTCACCGGCGAAATGTCGGAGATGCTTGCTGTGCCCAAGTAGCGGTGTGTACGTTCCGGAGTGAGAGTGGAGACGCACGCACAGGTTCCACGCCATGCCGGGAGGTGGCGGCTGTGACCGGCGGACGGCCTCCGGGCGCCGTGAACAGATCCCCTGAGGGTGATGGCCTCACCATGTCCGACGATGCGCACAGCCGCCCGCGCCTCGCCGAGGGCACCCGCGGCATGCCCGACGAGGTCCCCGACGAACCGCTGCATCTGCCCCTGAACGCCGACCGGGTACTCCTGAGCGGAAGGGGGCCTGCGGCGGCTGTGCGGGACGGGGTCCACGTCATGCCGTGTGACCACGGCCGAAGCGGGCAGGTGCCGTTCTGTGAGCACAGAGGGACGAGCACCGGACGCCACCGACGCTGATGGGAACCAGCGGGCCGGTCGTCTCGCGGCGCGCCGGACGGGTGAACCGGGCCGGGGGATATATCTGTATTCGGTGCCCTTCGTCCCGGATCTCCCGTCGTGATCGCACTCGTCCTCTGCCACTTCGTACTCGCGGCGTGTGCGGCGCCGCTGGTGCGGCGGCTCGGCAGGTACGCCTTCGTCGTGCTCGCGCTGCCTCCCGCGGCCACCACGGTCTGGGCGGTCACCGAGTGGAGCGGCGCGGAGACCGGCCGGGCGGTCACCTGGTCGTGGGAGTGGATCGGTACGTACGACGTGTCGATCGCCCTGCGCCTGGACGCGCTCGCCGTGCTGATGGTGCTGCTCGCGGCCGGGGTGGGGGCGCTCGTCCTGCTGTACTGCGCGCCCTACTTCACCGACGACTCCCCCCGGCTGGCCTCCTTCGCCGGGAACCTGCTGGCCTTCGCCGGTGCCATGCTCGCCCTCGTCCTCGCGGACGACCTGATCTCGCTCTACGTGTTCTGGGAACTGACCACCGTCTTCTCGTACCTCCTGATCGGGCACGGGAGCGAACGTAAGAAGAACCGCCGTTCCGCCCTCCAGGCACTCACGGTCACCACACTGGGCGGCCTCGCCATGCTGGTCGGCTTCCTGATCCTCGGTGAGGCGGCGGGAACCTACCGGATCTCCGCGATCGTCGCCGACCCGCCGGAGCCGACGCTCGCCGTCTCCGTGGCCGTCGTCCTCGTGCTGTGCGGTGCCCTGTCCAAGTCGGCGATCTGGCCGTTCAGCCTCTGGCTGCCGAACGCCATGGCCGCGCCCACTCCCGTCAGCGCCTATCTGCACGCAGCGGCCATGGTCAAGGCCGGTGTGTACCTGGTGGCACGACTCGCCCCCGCTTTCGCCGACGTCCCCGTCTGGCGGCCGGTCGTCCTGGTGCTGGGGGGAGCGACCATGCTCCTCGGCGCCTGGCGCGCCCTGCGACTGAACGACCTGAAGCTCGTCCTCGCCTACGGCACCGTCAGCCAGCTCGGCTTCCTCACCGCGCTCGCCGGGGCGGGGAACCGCGACGCCGCGCTCGCCGCCGTCGCGATGATCCTCGGGCACGCCCTGTTCAAGGCCGCGCTGTTCCTCGTCACCGGCATCGTGGACCACACGACCGGCACCCGGGACCTACGCGAACTCTCCGGCCTGGGCCGCACCATGCCGTACGTCTGCGCGGTCGCGGTCCTTGCCGCCGCTTCCATGGCCGCCCTGCCGCCGTTCCTCGGATTCGCCGCGAAGGAAGCCGCCTTCGAGGCGTTGCTGCACGGCGACACCACGGACCGCTGGGTTCTGGCCGTCACCGTCGTCGGCTCCGTGCTGACCGTCGCCTACACCCTGCGCTTCGTCTGGGGAGCGTTCGCCCGCAAGCCCGGCGTCACCGACACCCCGGCCCGCCGCGCCGGTGCCGCCCTCCTGGCGCCGCCCGCCGTGCTCGCCGTCGCCGGGCTGGTGCTCGGCCCCGGCGTCGGCTGGACGGACCGTCTGTTCGCCGCGTACGCCGACGCGTTCCCCGCCCCCGCCCACCCCTACCACCTCGCGCTCTGGCACGGCTTCGGCCTGGTCCTGCTGCTTTCCGCCCTGACCTGGGCGGGCGGCGCCGTGCTCTTCGGGGGACGCGCGGCGGTCGTCCGGCTCTCCCGGCGCGTCGCCTGGCCGACCGCGGACAGCGTCTTCGGGCACCTCCTGCTCGGCCTGGAACGGGTCGCCCTCCAGGTCACCGGCTTCGTGCAGCGCGGCTCCCTCTCCGGCTACCTGGCCATCACCCTGATGGTGATGCTGGCCGGCCAGCTGGCGGTCCTGGTCACGGACCGCCCCTGGGAGGGAGCGGTCGCCCCCCGGGTGTGGGATGTACCGCTCCAGGGCGCGGTGGCCGTGCTGACCTGTGCGGCCGCGCTGTCCTGCCTGACCGTCAGCCGCCGGATGAAGGCCGTCGTCCTGGCGGGACTGACCGGATACGGGACGGCGCTGCTCTTCGTCGTACAGGGCGCGCCCGACCTGGCGCTCACCCAGTTCTGCGTGGAGACCGTGTCGATGATCGTGTTCGTGCTGGTCCTGCGCCGGATGCCGGTGCGTTTCGAGGAGTCGATCGGCACCTGGCGGCGGGCGCTGCGGATCCCGGTGGCGCTGGCCGCCGCGGCGACGGTCGGCGTGGCCGTCTGGGTGGCGGGCGCCGCACGCGTCGCCGAGCCGGCGGGCGCGGCGATGATCGAGGAGGTCGCCCACCACGGTCTCAAGGACGTCGTGGCCACCATCCTGGTCGATCTGCGGGCCTGGGACACGATGGGGGAGTCCGCCGTCCTCGCGGCGGCGGCGATCGGGGTGACCAGCCTCATCTATCTGCACCGGCGCAGCGAGACGCCCATGAACAGGCAGGAGCTGACAGGAGAGACCGCCTGGACGCTCTCGAACAGGCGGCTGACCGGTCTGCCGCAGGGCGACGACAACGCACCCGAACGCAGCTGGCTGGCCGCCGGATCCACCCTGGCGCCCGAACACCGCTCGGTCGTCTTCGAGGTGGTCGCCCGGCTGCTCTTCCATCCCATCCTGGTGCTCTCCCTGTATCTGCTGTTCTGCGCCGAGAACATGCCCGGCGGCGGCTTCGTCGCCGGACTCGTGGCGGGACTCGCTCTCATCACCCGCTACCTGGCGGGCGGCCGGTTCGAGCTCGCGGAGGCCGCGCCGCTGCAGCCCGGGCTCTTCACCGGACTCGGACTGTTCGTGTCCACCGCGGTCGCCCTGGGCGGCCTCGCGGAGGGGACGGTGCTGCACGCCTGGACCTACCACGGGCACCTGCCGGTGTTCGGTGACTACCACCTGAGCACCTCGGTCCTCTTCGACTTCGGCGTCTACCTGCTGGTGCTCGGCGTGGTCCTGGACATCGTGCGGGCCCTTGGCGCCAAGGTCGACCGGCAGATCGAACGGGCGGCGGGCGCACTGGTCCCCGCGCCCGACACCGGGACGGGGGAGCCCAACCGATGACCATGAGCGTCTCGCTCCTCGCCACGGCCGTCGTGCTCTGCGCGGTCGGTGGCATGCTCATGCTGACCCGGCCGCTCACCCGCATCCTGCTCGGCGCGGTGATCGCGGGGAACGGCATCAACCTGCTGGTCCTCTCTGCCACCGGCGCGGCAGGCGCGGCGCCCCTGCTCTACGGCGTGGCGCATGGCCGGATCACCGACCCGCTGCCCCAGGCCATCGCCCTCACCGCCATCGTCATCACCCTTGCCACCACGGCCTTCCTGCTCGCCATGGCCTACCGCAGCTACCAGCTGACCGGCACGGACGAGGTCCACGACGACCTGGAGGACCGACGCATCTTCCTGCGCGCCGAGGTGATGGGGCAGCGGGCCGAACTCCGTGAGGAGTTCCGGGCGGAGCCCGGCCGTACCCGGCAGGACCGCGCCCGCTACCGCAAGGAGCACCAACGGCTGCGCGCCCGGCTGCGCGCCGACCGCGCCCTGCAGGCCCGGGGCCGGGACGCCGGCGGGGACCTCTGGCACGACGTGCTGGGCGCCGACCCGGAGGACTACGTGAACGACAAGGACGACGACCAAGGAGCCGCCGGATGAACGCGCTCGTTCCTCTGCCGGTGCTGCTGCCGCTCTGCGCCACCGGGCTGAGCCTCGCCTTCGGCACCCGGCTCGCGCGCTTCCAGCGCTTCATCAGCGTCGCCGTGCTCAGCGCGGTCCTCTGTCTTTCGGTGGCCCTGATGATCGCCGCCGACCGGCAAGGGCCCCTCTCCGTCCATCTCGGTGATTTCGCACCGCCGCTCGGCATCACGCTGGTCGCCGACCGGCTGTCCGGGCTGATGCTGACAGTCTCCTCGGCGGTCACCCTCGCCGTCCTGGTCTACTCGCTCGGCCAGGGCATGGCGGACCGGGACAAGGAGACGCCCGTCGCCGTCTTCCACCCCGCCTATCTCATCCTGGTCGCCGGGGTCTCCCTCACCTTCATCGCGGGCGATCTCGTCAACCTCTACGTCGGTTTCGAGATCATGCTGGTAGCCAGCTTCGTCCTGCTCACGCTCGGCGGGACCGGCCCCCGGATCCGGTCCGGTTCGACCTACGTGATCATCTCGCTGTTCTCCTCGATGCTCTTCCTGACGGCGATCGCCATGACCTACGCCGCCGCCGGAACGGCCAATCTCGCCCAGCTGGCCGTCCGGCTGCCCGATCTCCCCCTCGGTGTGCAGACCTTGGTCCAGGCCATGCTGCTCACCGTCTTCGCCATCAAGGCCGCCGTCTTCCCCCTGGCAGCCTGGCTCCCAGACTCCTACCCGACCGCGCCCGCGCCCGTCACCGCCGTCTTCGCCGGCCTGCTGACGAAGGTCGGCATCTACTGCATGCTGCGGGTGGAGACCCTGCTCTTCCCCGGGAACCGGCTCGGCGATCTGCTCATGATCGTCGCCCTCGCCTCGATGATCGTGGGGATCCTGGGGGCGGTCGCCCAGACCGACCTGAAGAGGCTGTTCTCCTTCACCCTCATCAGCCACATCGGTTACATGGTCTTCGGGGTGGGCCTCGCCACCCGTGAGGCGTACGGCGGCGCGATCTTCTACGTCGCGCACCACATCACCGTCCAGACCACCCTCTTCCTCGTCGCGGGGCTCATCGAACGCCGGGGCGGCACCAACGAGCTCACCCGGCTCGGCGGACTGGCCCGGGCGGCTCCGCTGCTCGCGGTCCTCTTCTTCGTCCCCGCGATGAACTTCGCCGGAATCCCTCCGCTCTCCGGCTTCATCGGCAAGCTCGGACTCATGCGGGCAGGTGTCGCCGACGGCAGTGTCCTGGCATGGATCCTCGTCGCGGGCGCGACCGTGACGAGCCTGCTCACCCTGTACGTGATGGCCAAGATCTGGAATCTGGCCTTCTGGCGTACGGAGCCTCCGGGCCAGGCCGCGTACGGCACCGTCCTGGAGGCCGCCGACGACAGTGACGACGACGATGCCGATACCGGACCCGACCGCGTCCCGGGCACCGGCGACGAAGGGGTGGGGCCGCCCCGGGCCCCCGCCGGCCAGGCCGTGGCCGCCACGTTGCAGGGGCAGGCCGTCACCACCACGATCCGCCCGCCCAGGGCCATGACGGCCGCCACAGCGGGTGCTGTCGTGCTCGGTCTCGCCTTCACCGTCCTGGCCGGTCCGCTGACGGCCTTCACCGACCGCTCGGCAGCCGAACTCATCGCGCGCCGCCCCTATGTGGAGGAGGTGCTCGGCCGGTGAGGCGCCTGATCACCCTGTCGTACCGCAATCCCGATCTGCCCCCGTGCAGCGTCGAGTTCGCCGGCCGAAGGCGCCGCGTACTCGACCTTCCGCAGATCGCCTGGCTCACCCTGATCTGGGTTCTGCTGTGGTCCACCCTGACCTGGGCCAACGTCGTCACCGGCGCGGTCGTCGCGGTCGTGGTCTGTCTGGCGTTCCCGCTGCCGCAGGTCGATCTGGGGCTCCGGCTGCACCCTTGGGGCATCCTCAGGCTCGCCGCCTATCTGCTCTACGACATGTACACCTCGGGGGTGGAGGTCACCCGGCAGATCTTCGCCGACCGTCCGCACCGGGCCGCCGTCATCGGCGTACCACTGCGCTGCCGCAGCGATCTGATGCTCGCCGCGACCGCCGTCACCGTGTCGAACGTGCCGGGCGGCTCCGTGGTCGAGGTGCGCAGGGCCACGGCCACGCTCTTCCTGCACGTCCTGGACGCCGACCGGCCGGCGGAGCTGGAAGCGGCCCGGCGCTCTGTCTGGAAGCTGGAGGAGCTGACGGTACGGGCGTTCGGTACCCCGGACGAGATCCGCCGCGTGTCCGAGCCGCCGCCGTCGACCGCCGGCTCCGGGCCGGGCTCCGGAGAGGAGAGTTCATGAGTGGCCCCGAAACCGTCGACCGGGTTCTGATGATCGCCGCAGTCGTGCTCGTCGTCGCCGCGGGGGCACTGCTGCTCGTCCGGATCAGCCGAGGGCCCTCCATGCTGGACCGGGCCCTCTCCCTCGACGTCCTCGCCGCGGTGATCATCGCGGGCCTCGGCGTCAAGTCCGCTTTCGGCCGGGACGCCTTCTACTTCCCGATCATGCTGGTGCTCGCGTTCCTCGGCTTCACCGGATCGGTGGGCATCGCCCGTTTCATCGCCGTACGCGACAAGCCGCAGTCACGCCGGAAACCCGCCGCGAAGGAGTCACAGGAGTGAATCTCTGGGTACAGATCACGGACACGGCCGGGGCGGTGCTCGTGTTCCTCGGCGCTGCGATCTGTCTCCTCGGTGTGGTCGGCATGCTGAAGCTGCCCGACGTCCTGTCGCGCAGCCATGCGGCGACCAAGCCGCAGACCCTCGGGCTGCTGCTGGTGCTGGCCGGTGTCGCGCTGAGGCTGCGCAGCGGCATGGACCTGGCGACGCTGGCCCTCATCGGCTTCTTCCAGCTGATGACCGGCCCGGTGGCCGCGCATCTGGTGGCGCGCTCGGCGTACCGGACGGGGCAGGTCGAACGGGGCGAGCTGCTGTTCGACGACCTGGACGCACAGCTCACCGAGCCGGGGCCCGAACCGGAACCGGGCACGGGGTCCGAGCGGAGCTGAAGGTTGCCGCAGGCACCGCGTCCACGTATCCCCACGTACTCCGCACTGTTTCTGCGATGATGCGGCGGGGATTCCACCGGGCGCTGGGGGGCGTATGTCAAGCACGGGCACGGTGCTGCGCGAATTGCGTGGCGCACAGAAGTCGTCCAAGGGCGTCTCGCTCTACTCGCGGTATGTGAACCGGCCGACCGGGCGCCTGCTCGCGGCGGGTGCGTTCCGCGTCGGACTGACGCCCAATCACGTCACGCTGATCAGTGCGACGTTCACCTTCGCGTCCGTCGCCGCCGTGGCGGTCGGGGAGCCCTCCTGGTGGCTCGGAGTGCTGGTCTGGGCCGGACTGGCCGTCGGCTTCGCCTTCGACTCGGCCGACGGGCAGCTCGCGCGGCTGACCGGGCTGGGCGGGCCGGACGGCGAGTGGCTCGACCACGTCGTGGACTGCGCGAAGATGATTCTCGTCCACAGCGCCGTCCTGATCGCGTTCTACCTCCACGACGGCCTGCCCGGTGAGGGCTGGCTCCTGCTCCCGCTCGGCTTCCTGTTCGTGGCCGTGCTCACCTTCTGCGCGGGGCTGCTGCGGGAGCAGCTCGGCAAGGCGGCGGCGCGCAGCGCACCGGCCGTGGCGGGCCCTGCCGCTCCGGTGTCCAGGCTCCGGGCCGTGGCGCTGCTGCCCGCGGACTACGGGATCTTCTGCCTGGTCTTCCTGCTGCTCGGCGCACCCGGGGTCTTCCGGGCCGGGTACGCCGTGCTCGCGGCGGTGCACGCCCTGTTCCTCGTGGCGTTCCTGGGCAAGTGGTTCAGGGAGCTGAAAGCGCTCCGGGCCGGCTGACGAGCACGTCCAGTGCCCGGCGCAGCTGGGTGCTGGACGTGTGCACCGTGTACGGGAAGTAGACGACCTCCACCCCGACCTCGGCGAAGTCCCGTTCCAGGCGCTCGCCCTTCTCCGTCCCCCGCCAGTCGTCGCCCTTGAAGAGGACGTCGAAGCGGACCTGCTGCCAGGTCTCGACCTTGTCCGGGACGGTCTCGACGAACGCCGCGTCCACGTAGCGCACACTGCGGACGATCTCCAGCCGTTCCCGCAGCGGGATCACGGGCTTGTGGCCCTTGGCCAGCGCGGCCATCTCGTCGGAGACGACCCCGGCCACGAGGTAGTCGCACTGGCTGCGGGCGTGTCGCAGGATGTTCAGGTGGCCGACGTGGAACAGGTCGTACACCCCTGGCGCGTAGCCGACTCTGTGCTGCACCATCCGTTCTCTCCCCCCACGGTGGAACTGGTTCAACGACCTTACTGTGAAGAACACTTGTGCATCCCGTGAACGGATAAGCTCCAAGGAGAGGCTGTTCCGGGGGGAAGGCGATCATCCGTTGTCCGCTGCTGAGCATCACAGACCGTTCGCACATCGCAGACTTCTCGTGGTCTCCACCAACTACGCGCCCGAGCTGACGGGCATCGGCCCGTACGCCACGCAGCTCGCCGAGCACTGGGCGGCGTCGGGGGCCAGGACCGAGGTCCTGACCGGCATGCCGCACTACCCCGCCTGGCGTGTGGACGAACGGTACCGGGGGGCGTGGCTGAGGGAGGAGAGCCGTGAGGGGGTGCGCGTGCATCGGCGACGGCACTATGTGCCGCCCCGTCAGACCGCGCTGCGGCGTGCGGCGTTCGAGGCGTCCGTGCTCGTCCACGGGATCCTCGCCCCGCCGTCCGGCCCTTTCGACGCGGTGATCTCGCAGATGCCGAGCCTTGCGGGCAGCGTGCTCGGTGCACGGCTGGCGCGTCGCCACGGCGTCCCGCACATCCCCGTCGTCCAGGACCTGATGGGTGCCGCCGCCGCGCAGAGCGGCATCCGCGGGGGAGGCAGGGCAGCGGCCGTCGCCGCGGAGGCCGAGCGTTACGCGCTGCGCGGCGCGGCCCTCGTCGGCGTCATCCACGAGAGCTTCGTGGAGGGTGTCACCGCCCTCGGTGTGGACCCCCGGCGCATCCGCGTGGTCCCCAACTGGACGCACGTACAGAGCCCTTCGGCCGACCGCGAGGCGACGCGTGCCAGGCTGGGCTGGGCCGAGGACACCCCCGTGCTGTTGCACTCCGGGAACATGGGCCTCAAGCAGGGCCTCGACGTCCTGATCGGTCTGGCGCGGCTGGCGCCGGACATCCGTGTCGTCCTGATGGGCGACGGCAACCAGCGCGACGGACTGCGCGAGCGGGCCGAGGGTCTGCCCAATCTCGACTTCCTCCCGCCCGCGGGCGCCGACGACTTCACCGATGTGCTCGCCGCCGCCGACGTGCTCGCGGTGACCCAACGGGCCTCGGTGCTCGACATGAGCGTGCCGTCCAAGCTCACCTCGTACTTCGTCTCCGGGCGTCCCGTCGTCGCCTCGGTGGCCGGCGAGGGCGGTACGGCGGACGAGGTACGCCGTTCGGGCGCGGGAGTCCTCGTGGCCCCCGAGGACCCGGCCGCGCTCCTCGCCGCCGTACGCCGGCTGGCCGCCGATCCGGCGGCTGCGGCGGCACGGGGAGCGCACGGCCCGCGGTACGTCGCACAGCACCTGAGCCGGGAGGCGGGCCTCGCCCGCTTCGACGCCCTGCTCGCCGAGGCACTCGAGGACACGCGAACCGGGGACACCCAAGGGGGAGAACGCCGATGACGCACCTGATCCGTCCCCCCGACGACCAGGACGAACCGGCGCTGCTGCGCGACCAGTTCCGTCAGCTCCTGCGCTACCGCCTGCTCCTCGCCGGAGGCGTGGTCGTGGGCCTCCTCGGCGGGGGCTTCCTCGCCCTGAGCGGTGACGACACGTACACGGCGGCGGGCGAGGTGCAGGTGCGCTCCGCGACCGCGGACCCCTTCGCCACCGGAGCGTCCGCGGACAAGGGCATCAACATCGGCTCCGAACGGCAGACCGCGGTCAGCGACACCGTGGGCGACCTGGCCGCCGGAACCCTGCTGAAGAAGGGCGACGACGTCACCGCGCGGAAGCTGCTCGCCGGCCTCCAGGTCACCAACCCGCCCAACACCCTCACGCTCCGCTTCTCCTACACCGGGGCCACCCCCGAGCAGGCCCGGGCCCGCGCCGAAGCCCTCGCCAACGGCTACCTCGCGCACCGCAAGGCGCGCACCGAGGAGAGCATCGACAACATGGCGAACGGCTATCGCGCCCAGCTCGAACCGCTGGAGGAGAAGCGCGACCTGCTGGAGGAACGCACCGGGGTCGACGCCGCTGACGACGTCGGCAGCGCCCGCGCCAACATCATCGTCTCCATCTCCGAGCTGAGCCGGAAGATCTCCGAACTCAAGGCACTCGACACCACTCCCGGTTACCTCAACAAGAAGCCCGTCGCCCCCACCGAGCCCGCCGGCGCCGGTCTGCCGCTGCTCCTCGGGCTCGGCGCGGTCGTCGGCCTCGCCCTCGGACTGCTGCTCTCCTGGGTGCGCCTCGTCTTCGACCCCGCCGTCCGCTCCCCCCGCGAGCTCGTCCGCTCCCTCGGAGCCCCGCTGCTCGGCACGCTGCCCAGGGAACGCGCGGCTGCGGACACCCTGCTCGCGATCGGGCGCAGCGGTTCGCGGCTCGCCGAGGAGTACCGTGCGGTCGCCTTCCGGCTCGCCTACGACCCGTCGTTCGCGGAGCGGCGCCGGCTCCTGGTCACCGCCCCGCGCGGGGACAACGCCATGGCGGCCGCCGCGGCGGTCAACCTGGCCGCCGCCTTCGCCGAGATGGGCCGCGACGTCCTGCTCGTGGAAGCCGATCTGCGTACCCCGTCCCTGGCCCGTGACCTAGGACCGGCCGCCCATGAGGTCCGGCCACCACGCTGGGCGGCCGAGGAGGGCGACCGCAGCTGGCCGGCCGGCGGCCGCTCCAACGTGGACGTGCCGGGATCCGGGGCGTTCGCCCTGGTGGCCGGGACCACCGCGGACAACGTGCCGCGCGCCCTGACCTCCGCGTCCGTTGCCCGAATCGTCGCCGAGGCCGACCGCCCGGGCGCCGTCGTCATCGTTCTCGCCCCGCCCGTGCTGTCGTACGCCGACGCGGTCGCCCTCGTCGACCGCGTCGAGGGCGTCATGATCGTCTGCGATCCGCGTGAGGTGCACCGCAGCGACCTGGAACGCATCCGCGAGATCATCGGTGCCTCCGGCGGCTCGGTGCTCGGCGCCCTGCTCCACCCCGCCCGGGGCCGGCTGCGCCGCGCGGACCGCCGCACCGGGTCCGGCCGGCGCCGGTCCGGCCGCGGGCCGGGCGGGCCGTCCGTCGAAGCGGACGCCCCGGAGATCACCCGGAATCCCGACGAGACCATGGGACTGCGTTCCTTCACCCTCCCGGGGGCGCGCCGGTGAGAGCCCGCACCGCGATCCTCTGCTCGGTCGCGGACCAGGGCGTGGCGGCGCTCACCAACATCCTGGTGCTCGTGGCCGCCGCCCGGCTCTCCACCGTGGCCGACTTCGCCCGCTTCTCCGCGGTCTACCTGGTCTTCACGGTGCTGCTGGGCGTCTCCGGCGCGTACACCGGGCAGCCCCTGGTCCTCCGGCGCGGTGGCGGCGAGGACACCCGGGCGGCCTGCCGCTCGGCGGTCGTGTTCACCGTCGGCGCCTCGGCGGCCCTCGGCGCCCTGCTGGCCGCCGTCTGCCTGCTCGTCCCGGGGGACACCGCCCGCGCTCTGACGATGCTCGGCCTCGTCCTGCCGGTGGTGCTGGGACAGGACGCCCTGCGCTACGCCTTCTCCACCCTCCAGCGACCCCATCTTGCCCTGGCCGCCGACCTGTTGCGACTGGCGTGCGTGCTCGGCGCCCTGTCCGCCCAGGGATACGGGGCCACCCCCGCCCGGCTGATCGCAGTCTGGGGACTGTCCGCCCTGCCCGCCCTTCTGCTGTCCGCGGTGCTGCTGCACCGCTCGGCCTTTGGCGCCCCGCTGCGGCTGCGCCCGATGCTGAGGCGCGGCCACCTCGGTCAGCGCTTCGTCGTCGAGTTCGGCGTCGGCAACGCGGCGGGCCAGCTCTCCGTCCTCGGGCTCGGAGCCGTCGGCAACCCGCTCCTGGTCGGCGCCCTGCGCGGCGCGACCACGCTGTTCGGACCGCTCAACGTGCTGTTCACCTCCGCCACGTCCTTCGGCCCGCCGCTGCTCGGCCGCATCGCCGACGAGCGGCGCCGGGTCCGGGCCACCGCGGCACTCGCCGCCGCCCTCGCCGCGACCGCCGCTCTCTGGGCCACCACGCTGGCCCTGCTGCCCGAGCGCGCGGGACGCGAACTGCTCGGGGACACCTGGCCGACGGCCGCCGCCCTGCTCCCGGCCACCGGAAGCCAGTACGCGGCGATGGCCGTCGGCACCTGCGGACTGCTCGCCCTGCGCATGCTCGACCCCCGTACGACGCTGAGCATCCAGGTGGTCTTCTCACTCACCGCCGTGACGCTCATGGCCGGGGGGTACGCCCTCGGCGGTGTCGCCGGGGCCGCCTGGGGGCTGTGCCTCGGCTCGCTCTGCAAGGCCGTCGCCACCTGGACCCGGGTGGCCCGGCTGCGCCGCCGGAGCCCGGCGGGGGAGGCCGTCAGCGCCGACGCGCTGCCCTCTGCTCCCTGAACGTGGTGATCAGCACCAGACACAGCGCTCCGATCGCAAGCTTCCCCGCCGCCTGGAGCAGCGGGCCGCGCAACAGAATGAAGGTGTACCCGGCGATCAGCGGCGCAGCGATCGCCAGGACACTGCCCGGACCGGGACCCGCCCGGGTGACGGCCAGCGCGTACCTGCGGTCCGTACGGGCCGCCGCGTAACCGATCAGCGCCAAGCCGCCGATCATGCCGGACGCGCCGAAGTCCACCCAGAACTCCGTCCACAGCGGAGCCGACAGGTTGGTCATGTTCATCCCCATCCACTCGCCCACCCGGACCCCGGTGTCCTCCGGCTTCCCGCTCCACACCGCCCTGGGGACGAAGAAGAGGGCGGAGCCCGCGAGCTGACGGCCATAGGTGTGGCCCCGGGTGTCCACCCAGGAGATGGTGTTGGCGAACATCACCGTCTGGTCGTAGTCCTTGGTCGCCAGCGGTTCGAAGACGGAGGCCGACTGCACGGGCCGGTATCCCTCGTCGTCGTAACGGAAGCGGTCGGCGTACGGAAACAGCACCAGGGCGCCCACCACGCCCATGGTCAGCACCGTGCGGTACATCGCCGCACTGCTCGGGAACGCGGTGAACAGCAGGGACACCAGCACCGTCAGGAACCAGTAACGCGCGTTGGACACCGGGTTGTTCACGACCAGATTGACGGCCGCGAGCCCCACCCACACCAGCACCGTCGAAGGGGAGCGCCGCGCCCGGCGCGAGGTCACCAGACGCCGGGTGAAGAACAGGAACGCCAGCAGCGCCGGGACGGTGCCGAAACCCTTCAAAAACGCGGAGCCGACATTGGACTCCGCCGAGGCCACCCCGCTCTGCGCCACCGTGTCGCTGATCTCCTGACGGCTGGAGAAGAAGACGGCCGGCCCGCCGAGCTTGATCACGTAATACCCGCTCGCCAGCAGCGCGAGCAGCACCAGCAGCCGCAGCCTGACCGGGTGCGCCACGGCCGGCCCGCCCGTCGCACGCGACGGAGCACGACGCCGCAGCGGCCGGCGCGAAGCCAGCAGTGCCCCCAGGTCGAAGGCCGCACACCCGACCAGGATCATCGCGATCGCCGTCACCAGGTCCGAGCGCGGTCCCACCATGGGCGTCGGAGTCTGCCCGATCACCACCTGGGCGAACGGTGCGACGCCCAGGGCGATGTACACGAACATCCAGAAGACGCCCTGCAGCAGCCTCCGCCGGGTCGACAGGATCATCGTGGCGAGCCGGGCGCCCGCGTGACACGTCAGGACGAGTTGCAGCCAGTACGCGGTGTCCCGGACACCCGCGCCCGGCTGGGCGGCGATGAGCGCGGGCAGGAAGCAGACCAGGCCCAGGACGAGCGGCACGGACAGCGCCCGCGAGAGCATCGCCCACGTCGGCGGCCTCGCCGGGGGCTCGACCGGCGGGCGGGGAGCGTCCTCCCGGACGGCAACAGCGCCCACCGACTCGTGCACGGTCGTCATGACCCCCCGATCACCGGCCTCCGAGGCCCCCGTCCGCCGGCCTCATGGCACACGAACACCTTAACGAACCCGCCCACTTGAGGGGATGTGATGACTAGTCTGTGAACAGTCGGCCGAGGTTGAGGGGGGACCCTGGTGAAGATCCTGCACATCGTCACGCTGCACACTCCGGACCACGCGTTCGGCGGCCCGACCCGGGTCGCGCTCAACCTGTCGCAGGTCCAGCGGGCGGACGGCGACGACGCCCGCGTCATGGCACTGGGCGACGGCTTCGACGGCGCGCTGCCCGGCGAGGTCGAAGGAGTACCCGTCCACCTCTTCCAGGCCCGCCACCTGCTCCCGATGTTCGAGGTCAGCGGCATCACCTCCGGCGCCCTGCTGCGCACCGCGCGCCGCATGATGCGCGGCGCCGACCTCGTCCACGTCCACCTGATGCGCGACCTGGTGACCCTGCCCGCCGCGCTGCTCGCCCTGGCCACCCGTACCCCGCTCGTCGTCCAGACGCACGGCATGGTCGACCCGACCGAGAATCGCGTCGCCCAGCTCACCGACCTGCTGGGCGTGCGCACGGTGCTGCGCCGCGCCGACGCCGTACTCCACCTCACCGAGGCCGAGCGCCTCGACGTGAACGCGGTCGCCGCTCCGGTGCCCCTCACCAACACCGTCAGGCTCGTCAACGGCGTACGCCCGCAGGAGCGCGAGCCCGCCCGCGAACCGGGCCGGCCGCCGACCGTGCTCTTCCTGGCCCGCATCCAGGAGCGCAAGCGCCCCGAGGACTTCGTCGCCGCGATGCCCGCCGTCCTGGCCAGGCACCCCGACGCCCGTTTCGTCCTGGCGGGGCCGGACACCGGCGCACTCCCCGGCACGCTCGCGCTCGCCCGGAGGCTCGGCGTCCTGGACTCGCTGGACCATGTGGGCCCCCTCGGCCACGAAGAGGTGCTCGCCGCCGGGCGGCAGGCCGATGTGTACGTCCTGCCGTCGATCGAGGAGCCGCTCGGCGTCTCGGTCCTGGAGGCCATGTCCGTCGGCACACCCGCCGTCATCACCCGGACCTGTGGACTCGGCCCCGACGTGGCCGCCGCCGGGGCGGGACGGGTGATCGACAGCCGGGTCGGCGAGGACGACGAGAACGCCCGCAAGATCGCCGGCGCCGTCCTGGAGCTGCTCGATCCGGAGGCCAACGACCGTGCGGGCAGAGCCGCATGGAGCCTGGTCAACGGGCACTTCACCATCGAGGTCGTCACCCGAACCCTCCGGCAGACGTACGAGGACGTGGTCCGTCGACGGTCCTGAGGTCAACCGGCCCTTCCTTCACGCGACTTGAGGGCGATCTGCCAGCGGTAGAAACTCATCGCGAGCGCGAAGTCCAGGCCCGCCCGCCCGTCGAGGAAACCCCGCCGGTAGACGTACATGTAGGCGAAGGACACCAGCGGCTTGAACGGCGCCTTGTGGAAGAGCTGCCCCTGACGGGACTTCACCTTCCGCACCTGTTCCTTGACGTCGGGGTGGTGCTCCAGCCATGCCTCCCAGTCCGAGTAGCGGTTGTGCCGCTCGAACCAGGCGGTGACCGGGTCCAGGTCCTGGTGCTCGATGGGGTTGCTCAGCGCCTCGGCCGTCGTCGCGACCGGCTGGTAGTGCCCCTCGACCTCCCCGATCCCCGGCGCGGCGAGGTCGCCGACCTCCGGATAGGAGCACCTGGTCCGGTCGGTCAGGGACCGCTTCCGGATCGTGTAACCGTGCCGCAGCCGCTTGCCCGAGAACCAATAGCCCAGCGGAATGTCGTACGCCGCCGGCTTCGGGCTGTCCGGGTCGGCGAAGATCCGCCGCAGTTCCGCCAGCAGCCCGGGACTGAGCCGCTCGTCGCCGTCGAGCAGCAGGATCCAGTCCAGATCCGTGCGAACGTTCTCCAGACACCACTGCTTCTTGCGGGGGTGCCCTCCGTCCCAGGTGTACGTGACCACCTCGGCCCCGCACTCCTCGGCGATCTTCGCCGTGTCGTCGGTGCTGTGGGAGTCCACCACGACGACCGCCTCGAAGTGGCCCAGGACCGACTTCACCGCCTCGGCGATGTTCAGGCCCTCGTTCTTCGTGGGGATCGCCACGGCGATGGGCAGCTTGCTCATCAGTTGTCTCCTTGCGGCAGCCAGGCATAGCAGCCTGTGGAGGTGAAGGTGCGGGCGGATCCGGGGACAGTGATCTCCACCGCCTTGCCGGTGTCGGAGGAGCCGGACGCCGGCCCCTCGCTGTTCGCCCCGGTCACCTGCCAGCTGCAGGCCTTCGTGGGGGAGGGGGCCCGGTAGCGGCCGGGCCTGAGCTTCTTGCCGGAGTACGTGCCGTCGGCGTAACCGAGTGCGGCCTCGTCGACGAGGCCCTGGTGCTGCGGACAGAGATGGGCCACAGCCGGTTTCGCCTCCACGACCTCGCCGGAGACGATCGCGCCGACGGCGATGTCCCGGTCGGCCCTGACCAGATAGCGGAGCCTGTCACAGGTCTCCTGCCCCGTCTGGAGAACCGCCGCCGGGTCCATCCCCGTGGGCACGCGGTCGGTCAGATACTCCTTCTGCTTCTTGGTGAAGGACCCCGTGGCCGGGGTGATGTCCCCGGCGGGCACCTCCGGCGTAGCGCTCTGCTTCGTGGCCTGCGCGCCGGACGGGGAGACCGCCGGACCGGCTACCAAGGGGGCGGGGGAGGCCGCCGCGGACGGCGTGCCGCCCGCCGCTGACTTCCCGTCCTCGTCGTCGGACCCGCCGGACGAGCCGCAGGCTGCCAGCACCGCCGTCGCGAGGGCGACGGCGGTGCTGGCCAGGAACGGATATCTCATGCACCCGTCCTCAGGGCGTAGTGCGCGCTGACCTGGGAAGCGCTCAGCGCGGTCGGGTACACGGCGGTCTCGTCGATCTGACCCGCGAAGAAATAGCTGGTCGGGCTGTTGGCCCAGCCGCCCAGGCTGTCCCCGCCGACCCGCCAGTAGCCCGCGTAGTTCTCGTTACCGGTGTAGAGGATGTTCGACGCACGCAGCTGCCCGTCGACGTACAGCCTCATGCCGCCGGTGCCCTGCGTGGCGACGACATGGTGCCAGTTGCCGTCGTTGTACTTCCCGGCCGTGGTCACCGTGCGGCGGCCGCCGTTGTGGACACCGAAGACCAGCCGTCCGTCGTTGGCCATGTACACGTGCTTGTCGAAGCGGGTGCTGTTCTGCATGCTCAGATTGCCGAAGCCGATGATCTTGCCGCCCCGTGAGGTGGTGGTCTTGATCCAGGTCTCCACCGAGAAACGGGTGGGCTGCGGGTGGCGCTTGTTGCTGTACGCGTACTCGCTCGTCCCGTCGAAACCGATGGCGGTCGAGTCGCCCGCGATCGCGGCCGGGGTCTGCTGGTAGGAGGGCGCGTTGCGCAGGAAGCCGTTGTCCAGGCCGCCCGCGGTGTCCGCCGCGAAGGTGGAGGTGCCCTCGTCGTAGCGCCAGTACAGCGAGGCGCCGTCCGACAGCACCCGGGCCGGATAGCCCTGGGTCGACGCGGCCACTGTCGCGGACTGAGCCGGGGACTTGGCGCTGGTGTTGGTGCCGTCGCTCGCAGAGACGCGGTACGAGGGCGTTTCGCCCACCGCCACGTCGGTGTCCGTCCACTTCAGCTGCGGGCGGTCCCAGAAGAGCGAGTAACCCGTGACGGTGTGCACGGGCGTGGCCGCGCCGTCCTTGTAGATCCGGTAGGTGAGCTCCCCGTCATCTGTGTCGAAGCTGGTCTGCCAGTTGACGTCGATCTGGCCCGGGGTGACCGTGGAGAGACTGACGTTGGGCACCCAGGGCGCTCCGGTGTCCGGCCCGTCGGCGAACCGGGTCAGCCCCTGCTGGCCGGCGCCGTTGACGGTGGTGAACTCCCCGCCGACCCACAGGTAGTGGTGGCCGCCCTTGTCGGTCTGCGCCATCACCCTGGGCCCGACGGGCTCACCGATCCCGTCGTTCGTGTCCGGGAACCAGGGCAGCAGCGTCGGGTCGTCGACGGACTGGGCCAGCAGATGCTTGCGCGGCTGTTCGGCGAACCCTCCCATGCTGGCGCAGTCATGGGCGTGACTCCCGCTGTACAGCACGCCCGAGTGGACCAGGACGGCCTGGGTGGCGCCCAGGCAGGTGTCCCGCCAGCGCTGCTGGTAGTCGTCGAGGTCGATGGCGATCCGGCCGTCGAACACTCCGCCGCCCGTGCCCTCGTTGGCGGTGTAGAGCCCGGTGGCGTCCGTCGTGATGTCCTGCACCGTCGAGGTGTCGGGGATGAAGCCCGGATAGCTCGTGGTGAGTGCGCCCGTGGCGGCGTCGACGACGGCCAGAGCGTGCGAGGAGGTGCCGTTGACGGTGAAGAAGTCACCGCCGAGCGCCACGTGCTGCCCGTCGGGGGTCACCTGGACGGCCCGGGCCACCTCGTCGGCGTCGGCCGTCCACGGCAGCAGATCGGCGCCGGTGGTGACAGCGGCGAACTTGTTCCTGGTCTGGCCGCCCACGCTGTTGAAGTCGCCGGCCAGATAGACGGTGTCCGCGGTGACGTCCAGGGCCCGAACCGTCGCGGAGACGGCGATCTTGAAGTCCTGGCGCGGGGCGCAGGTCGCGGTGTCGAAGGCCGCGATGTTGCTGACGCCCACCCCGTTCACCGCCCCGAACTGACCGCCCGCGTACAGGGTCCCCCCGTCGGGAGAGAGCGCGAGGGCCCGCACGGTCGCCGTCCCGGAGGACAGCGTGAACGAGAGGTTGCACCCCGTCGGGGCGCCCGTCGCGGCGTCGAACGCCGCGAAGTTGACCGCGGGTTCCTCAGAGGTGCCCGCCACCGCGTCCGGCGGCCGGATGGTGGAGAAGGTGCCGCCCGCGTAGACGACTCCGTCCGTCGCGGCCATCGACCAGACGATGCCGTTGGTCTGCCAGGTGGTGAGGTCGTCAGCGGTGAGGGACACCGGCGGTGTCAGCGCCGCCGCCGGGGAGGCCCCGGCCGCTGTCGCGGTCAGGGCTCCGGCGAACAGGCAGAGCGCGGCGGCCGCGGCTCGCACACGGCCGTTCCCCCCGCGTCTCCGCCCCGTGCTTGCGTTCATCATTCATCTCCGAAGGTGAGGACGAGCTGCGGCCGGTAGGCCGCGCTTGCCTCGCTCGACCAGATGCGGAGACTGTCCGTCCCGCTGCTGGTCAGGGCGAGTGAGGTGGCGGAGCCGAGTGCTCCGACCAGTACGGACGCGTCCAGTTCCGCCGAGTAGCCGGTGGAGACCGAGGCCGCGCCGGTGATGGTCCCCAGCACGGACGTGGCGAGCGCCGGCCGGGTGTCGTAGGTGACCGCCGATTCGGTCCACGCGCCGGTGACCGGCACGATGCTGTGGCTGTCGGCCGACCCCGCCGTCGCATCCGACGAGGTACGGAAGGTGAGCCGCGCGCTCGTGAGCACCTGGCCGGCCGGGGCGGACGGCAGGGTGAAGCGCAGATAGCCCAGATAGGCCGTGGTGCCCCGGGAGGCGAGCTGGCTGTCGTCGTAATTCGTGTTCGCGGCAACGCTGTTGACGTACGCGTCCTCGTCCGGGGAGAGGTGGACGGTGCTGTCACCGGGACCGGGCGGGGCGCCGGCCAGCGCGTGGTGCGCGGCGACCTGTGCGGCGGTCAGCGCCGACGGGTAGACCGCGGTCTCGTCCACCTGCCCGGCGAAGTAGTCGCTGGTGGGGCGGCTCGGCCAGGCGTTGCTCATGGCGTCCCCGCCCACTCGCCAGTACCCGTTGTACGAACGGTTGCCGGTCGCCGCATTCGTGCCGAACGCCTCCCCGTCGACGTACAGCACCATGCCCGACGGCCCTTGCGTGGCGACGGCGTGGTGCCAGGCGCCGTCGTTGTAGGAGCCGGCTGAGGTGACGGCGGGCCGGGTGCCGCCGCTCTGGACGCCGAACGACAGCCGGCCGTCGTTCGTCATGTAGACCAGCTTGTCGGAGATGCTGCTGGTGTGGCCGCGCTCCGTACCGATGTTGTTGCCGTAGCCGACGATCCGCCCGCCGTTCGTCGACGTGGTGCGGAACCACGTCTCGACCGAGTACGGCGTGGGCGAGGTGTAGTGGTGCAGCCGGTCGCTGTAGACGTACTCGTTCGTGCCGTTGAGGGAGAGCGCGGCGGAACCGGCCACCGCGGACGGCGTCGCGCGGTAGGACGGCGCGTTCACGTACACCCCGCCGTTGTCGCTCGTCGACGCGTCGGCGGCGAAGGCGCCGCCGGCCTCGTCGTAGCGCCAGTACAGGTCGGCCCCGTCGGCCAGCACCTTCTCCTGGTAGGGGGAGGCCGAGGACGCGGCGGTCACCGAGGCGGTGGCGGAGAGCCCGCTGGTGTTGGTGCCGTCGCTCGCCGTGACCCGGTAGCTGTAGGTCCGGCCCGCCACCACGTCACGGTCGCTGAAGGTCAGCTGCGGCCTGCTGAAGAACAGCGAGGACCCCGTCGTCGTGTACACCGGTGCCGCGCCACCGTCGCGGTAGACCCGGTAGGTCAGCAGGCTGTCGTCGAGGTCCAGGCTGCTGCGCCAGCTGACCCTGACCTCACCGGCTCGTGGTGCGGACACGCTCACCGCCGGTGCGGGGGGCGTCCCGGTGTCCGGGGTGTCCGCGAACCGTGTCAGTGCCTGCTGACCGGTCCCGTTGACCGTGGTGAACTCCCCGCCGACCCACAGGAAGTCCCGGCCGCCCTTCGAGGACACCGTCAGGGCCCGCGGCCCGACCGGCTCACCGATGCCGTCATTGGTGTCCGGGAGCCAGCCCAGGAAATCCGGGCCGTCGACGGACTGGGCGGTCAGATGCTTGCGGACCTGGTTGGGGAAGCCGCCCATGGTCGAGCAGTCGTGCACATGGCTGCCCGCGTACAGCACTCCCTGGTGGACCCGGAGCGCCTGCGTCGCGCCCTGGCAGGTGTCCCGCCAGCGCTGGCCGAAGCCGTCGAGTTCCATGGCGAGCCGGCCGTCGAACGAGGCGCCGCCCGCGCCCTCGCCCGCCGCGTACCAGCCGTCGGACGCCGCGTCCGTGACGATGTCCTTGATGACGGCGGACGACGGGATGAACGTCGCGCCGTAGGCGCGCGTGACCGCGCCCGTGGCAGGACTGGTCACCGCCAGCGCGTGCGAGGCGGTGCCGCCGACGGTGAAGAAGTCACCGCCGATGAGGACGCTGTCCCCGTCCGGAGTCACCCTCAGGGTGCGGCCCGGTTCGTCGGCGTCCGGATTCCAGCCGGTCAGCGCCCCCGCGGGGGTGACGGCGCCGAAGAAGCGCCGGGGCGTCCCGTTGACGGTCCGGAAGTCGCCACCCGCGTAGACGGTGCCGTCCGCCCCGACGTCGAGGGCGCGGACCGTCGCCCCGAACTGCGGCGAGAACCCTGTACGCGGCCGGCAGGTGGCCGTGTCGATCGCGGTCAGCCCGTTGACGGCCTTCCCGTTCACGGAGTTGAAGTAGCCGCCCGCGTAGAGTGTGGACTCGTCGGGTGAGACGGCGAGAGCCCGCACCGTAGCCGTGCCGCCGCTGCGGGTGAAGGAGAGCGAACAGCCGGTGGGCGCGCCGGTCGCCGCGTCGAACGCGGCGAAGTTCGCGGCGGGTGTCGTGTCGGCCCCGGCGGGGGAGCCGGCGGGCCGGACGCCCGAGAAGGTGCCGCCCGCGTAGACGACCCCGTTCGCCTCGGCGAGCGACCAGACGATGCCGTTGGTCTGGTATGTGGACAGGGCGTCGGCGGTGAAGCCGACCGGCGGGGTGAGCGCGGCGGCCGGGGGAGCGGAGAGCGCGGTGAGCGTGCCCGCGGCGAGCCCCAGCACGGCGGCGAAGACGCCGCCCCGGGCCCGTCCGAGATGTCTGAGACGTGTGGCCCCTCTCATCGGTCCACCCGGACCGCGGACCCCGTGAGCTGGTCGCTCAGCAGCCGGATGTCCGCGTCGACCATGATCCGGGCCAGCTCGCGTGACGTCACCTCCGGCTTCCAGCCGAGGAGTTCCTCCGCCTTGGAAGCGTCACCGATCAGCGCGTCGACCTCACTGGGGCGCTCGTACTTCGGGTCGTAGCGGACGTGCTCCGCCCAGTCGAGGCCCGCGTGCTCGAAGGCGTACTCCAGGAACTGGCGGACGCTGACCCCCTCACCGGTGGCCACCACGTAGTCGTCGGGGGTGTCGCACTGGAGCATCCGCCACATCGCCTCCACGTACTCGGGGGCGTACCCCCAGTCCCGTACGGCGTCCAGGTTGCCCAGATGCAGCCGGTCCTGCAGGCCCGCCTTGATCCTTGCCACCCCGCGGGTGATCTTGCGGGTCACGAAGGTCTCGCCGCGGCGCGGTGACTCGTGGTTGAAAAGGATTCCGTTGGTGGCGAACATGCCGTACGCCTCGCGGTAGTTGACCGTCGCCCAGTACGAGTAGACCTTGGCCACGCTGTACGGGCTGCGCGGGTGGAACGGGGTCCTCTCGTTCTGCGGGGGCGGGCTCGCGCCGAACATCTCGGACGACGAGGCCTGGTAGACGCGGGTGTCGATGCCGCTGGCCCGGACAGCCTCCAGCAGCCGGACGGTGCCGAGCCCGGTGACGTCACCGGTGTAGAGCGGGGCGTCGAAGGACACCCGGACATGGGACTGGGCGCCCAGGTTGTAGACCTCGTCGGGCCGTATGTCCCGCAGCAGGTTCACCAGCGCGACGCCGTCGGAAAGATCCGCGTGATGAAGCACGAAGGAGCGATCTGCCTCCTCGGGCCCCTGATAGATGTGATCGATCCGCTCCGTGTTGAAGCTCGACGAACGGCGTATCAGGCCGTGGACCGTGTAGCCCTTCTCGAGCAGCAGCTCCGACAGATACGAACCGTCCTGTCCGGTCACACCCGTGATGAATGCGGTCTTCGCCATGACTCCCCCCTCTGTGTGTCACCCTGCGGGCGATGTGGTTCACCGACATATCTGGAGTTGAGCGGAATGCGGCAAAGAGTCACCGGGGCGGCGCGCTGCTGGCACAATCCGTGCCATGACGTCTGATATCCCCGGCTCGCCCCAGGAATCCGTCCGCCCCCTGCTGCGCCCCGGCGCCCGCATATTCGTCGCGGGCCACCGCGGCCTCGTCGGCTCGGCGCTGGTGCGCCGCCTCACTGCCGACGGCCACGAAGTGATCACCCGAGGCCGTGACGAGCTCGATCTGCGCGAGGCGGCGCCGACCGAGGCGTTCCTGCGTGACAGCCGCCCGGACGCGGTCGTGCTGGCCGCCGCCAAGGTGGGCGGGATCATGGCCAACAGCACACGTCCGGTGCAGTTCCTGGAGGACAACCTCCGAATCCAGCTCGCCGTGATCGCGGGCGCGCACGCCGCCGGGATCCCGCGGCTGCTCTTCCTCGGCTCCTCGTGCATCTACCCCAAGCACGCCCCTCAGCCGATCCCCGAGGGCGCGCTGCTCACAGGACCGCTCGAACCCACCAACGAGGCGTACGCGCTGGCCAAGATCGCCGGGATCGTGCAGATCCAGTCCTACCGCCGGCAGTACGGTGCCTCGTACATCAGCGCCATGCCCACCAACCTCTACGGCCCCGGCGACAACTTCGACCTGGAGAACTCGCATGTGCTGCCCGCCCTGATCCGCCGGTTCCACGAGGCGAAGCGGGACGGCGCGGACGAGGTCACCCTCTGGGGATCCGGCAGCCCCCGCCGCGAATTCCTCCATGTCGACGACCTCGCCACCGCCTGTGTGCGGCTGCTGGAGGTGTACGACGGCGCCGAGCCCGTCAACGTCGGCTGCGGAGAGGACCTCACTGTTCGCGAACTCGCCGAGACCGTACGGGAGGTGACGGGGTATCAGGGAGGCGTCGTCTGGGACACCTCGAAGCCCGACGGCACCCCGCGCAAGCTTCTCGACGTGTCCCGGCTCTCCTCCCTCGGCTTCAAGCCGCAGATTCCCCTGCGGGACGGCATCGCCCGCACCTACGCCTGGTGGCTCGGCCGGCAAGCCCCTCGGAGCTGACCGCCCGCCCGAGCGGCCGCGGTACGTCCTGAACCCGTGCACGCGAACCCCCTCGCGACCCACCGCATGTCCCCCCGCCACGTCTCAGTACGCCCCGCGCCCGTCGGCGACGGCGCGCACCGTGCGGGCGAGCAGCCCCATGTCCGTGGCCACCGACCAGTTGTCGACGTACCAGAGGTCCAGCGAGACCGTCTCCTGCCAGGAGAGGTCCGACCGGCCGCTGACCTGCCACAGGCCCGTCAGCCCCGGTCGGACCACCAGCCGCCGTAGCTCCCGCTCGTCGTAGCGCGACACCTCCTCCGGCAGCGGCGGACGTGGACCTACCAGGGACATGTCACCCAGCAGCACGTTGAGGAGCTGCGGCAGCTCGTCCACGGAGGTGCGGCGCAGGGCGTGGCCGATCCGGGTCACCCGCGGATCGCGGCGCATCTTGAACATCGGCCCCTCGCTCTCGTTCGCCGGCGCGAGCTGCTCCCTGCGGGACTCCGCGTCCGCGACCATCGTGCGGAACTTCCACATGGTGAACGGCCTGTTGTGCCGCCCGTGACGGGTCTGACGGTGGAAGACCGGCCCGGGCGACGAGAGCCGGACCGCCAGAGCGACCCCGAGGAGCAGGGGCGCGAGCACCAGCAGCCCGAGCGCGGCGCCGGCCCGGTCCACGACGGTCTTGAGTGCGGTCTGCGGCCCCCGGCGCAGCGGCGCTGCGACGTGCAGCAGTGTCAGTCCGGCGGCGGAGGCCGGCCGCACCCGGTTCGCGGCGACCCCCGACAGGTCCGAGAGCACACAGAGGGCCAGCCCGCCGTCGTGCAGGCCCCACGCCAGCCGGCGCAGCCGGTCGTCGTCGAGCTGTGGGCCGGGCGCGACGAGCACCAGATCCGCGTCATGGGCGAAGGCGCCGCCAAGGACGGTGGACACATCGTCGTCGGCCGGTTCGGGCGCCAGCCGCCCCGGCACCGGCGTCCCGCAGTCCGGCGCCGCCGGGCCCACCGGGACCACGGCCACCGCCTTGTACGGGTGACCCTTACGGGAGTTGAGCAGTTCCACGGCCCGGTCCAGCCCCGATGCCTCGCCGACCACGAGGACCCGGCGCACCCCTCGCCGGCCCGTCACCCGTCGCAGCCGGCCGACTGCCCCGGCGAGGACGGCCAGGGCCAGGCCGGGCACCAGCGCGGCGACGGCGGTCGCCGGGTCGACGCCCCCGCCCGTCACCGCGAGCAGCACGGCCAGCACCCCGATGAGTGCGAGCCAGTCGCCGAAGGGGGCACAGGCCGCTCCACCGGCTTCCCCCGGCAGCCGCTGCGTGTACCGGCCGCGCGCCGCGCGCACACCGGCCCATACGAGCGCGGCCGACGCCGCTGCGGCCGGCGGCCCCGGCTGTTCGCCGGCCCGCAGCACGAGCCAGGCGGGTACTCCCAGCCCCAGCAGATCGGTCAGGACGAGGCAGGGCACACGCGGATCGGGCATCTTCCTCGCCCGCGGTCTCTCCGCGCGATCGCGCTCGGCGGTCGTCGGGGCTCTCCACCATTGCTCGGGAGCCACCGTGCGGTCTCGGGGCCCGGCGGTACGCGGTCGTGGAGCCCCCGCGAGTCCGGTGGGACCTGATATATCCGATTCTGGTATTTCGACATGCCCCATGTACCCCCCAGCCACAGTTGCATCCCCGCAAACGGGGCGCATCCGCCGATCCCATGGACTGACGGATGCGCCCTCGCTCGGTGCACGATATCCACACACGTGCTATTTCGCTGGAGTTCTGGTGAAGTTCAGACAGGACGGACGTGGTGATCCCTGTCGTGCTGCCCGGACCGCCCAGGAGGCATCCGCCTAAAGTGGAGCCATGGAACCGCTTTCCGAGGAACAGACCGGCCGACTCGTCGCGATCGTGATGGATCTGGCCCGCGAGGGCCGCGCGGAGGAGCTCCTGGAGTTCTTCGATCACGGGCTGCCGGTCGACGTCCAGGACCAGGAGGGCAACACGGCCCTCATGCTCGCCGCGTACCACGGGCAGACGGACACGGTGCGGGCGCTCATCGGGCGCGGCGCCGATGTCGACCGGCGTAACGGCCGGGACCAGTCACCCGTCGCGGGGGCCCTGTTCAAGGGCGAGGACGCGATCGTCGCGGCGCTCGTCGCCGCGGGCGCCGACCTCGACGCGGGGACCCCCAGCGCTCGGGCCACGGCGGAGATGTTCGGGAGGACGGAGCTGCTTGGGTAGCAGCGCCTAGGGGCAGCCGTCACGGCACAAAGGGCCCCGGACAACGGCGCGTTGCCCGGGGCCCCTCGCGTACAGCTCTCGGTCAGGCCTGCTTGCCGGCCTGCAGGGCCTCGATGGCCTTGCGGACACCCTCGCCGTAGGCCGGGTCGGCCTGCGTGCAGTGGTGGATGTGACGCTCGACGGTGGCCTCTGAGGCGCCGTCGATGGCCCGGGCGGTGTTGCCGAACAGGGCGTCCTGCTCCTGGGGGGTCATCTGCCGGAAGAGGTTCCCCGGCTGCTCGAAGTAGTTGTCGTCGTCCTCGCGGTAGTCGAACCGGTCGGCCGCGGCGCCGTCGAGCGCCAGACCCGGCTCGGCGAACTGCGGCTGCTCCGCCCAGCGTCCGTAGCTGTTCGGCGTGTAGCCGGGCACCGCGCCCTGGTTGCCGTCCACCCGCAACTGGCCGTCGCGGTGGTAGGTGTTGACGTTCTTCGCGCCGCGCGGCTGGTTCACCGGTATCTGGTGGTGGTTGACGCCGACGCGGTAGCGAGCCGCGTCACCGTACGAGAACAGCCGGCCCTGCAGCATGCGGTCGGGCGAGGCGCCCACGCCGGGCACGAGGTTGGCCGGGGTGAAGGCGGCCTGCTCGACGTCGGCGAAGTAGTTCTCCGGGTTGCGGTTGAGCTCGAACTCGCCTACCTCGATGAGCGGGTAGTCCTTCTTGGACCAGACCTTGGTGAGGTCGAACGGGTGGTAGCGGTACGTCGCGGCGTCCGCCTCCGGCATGACCTGGATGAAGAAGGTCCACTTCGGGTGGTCGCCGCGCTCGATGGCGTCGAACAGGTCCGCCTGTGAGGACTCGCGGTCGTCGGCGACGATCGCGGCCGCCTCCGCATCGGTCAGGTTCTTGATGCCCTGCTGGGTACGGAAGTGGAACTTCACCCAGAAACGTTCGTTGCTCTCGTTGATGAACGAGTAGGTGTGCGAGCCGAAACCGTGCATGTGGCGGTAGCCGTCGGGGATGCCGCGGTCCGACATCACGATGGTGACTTGGTGCAGGGCCTCGGGGAGGTTGGTCCAGAAGTCCCAGTTGTTCTCCGCCGACCGCAGGTTGGTGCGCGGGTCGCGCTTCACGGCGCGGTTCAGGTCGGGGAAGTGGTGGGGGTCGCGGTGGAAGAAGACCGGCGTGTTGTTGCCGACGACGTCCCAGTTGCCCTCTTCGGTGTAGAAGCGGAGGGCGAAGCCGCGGATGTCGCGCTCGGCGTCGGCCGCGCCGCGCTCACCGGCGACGGTCGAGAAGCGGGCGAAGAGCTCCGTCTGCTTGCCCACCTCGGAGAAGAGCGCGGCCCTGGAGTACCGGGTGATGTCCTGCGTCACCGTGAAGGTGCCGAAGGCGCCGGATCCCTTGGCGTGCATACGACGCTCCGGGATGACCTCCCGGCTGAAGTGGGCCAGCTTCTCCAGGAACCAGACGTCCTGGAGCAGCATCGGACCGCGGGGGCCGGCGGTGACGGCGTTCTCGTTGTTCGCGACCGGCGCGCCGGCGGCAGTGGTCAGCGGCTTCGTGTTGTCAGAAATGGTCCTGCTCCTCCGTGTGGAAAACTTCAGTGCACCGACTCCGGTTCGTGCTGACCACGCGCGGTCCGGCATCCGGGGCACATGCCCCAGTACGTCACCTCTACGTGGTCGATGGTGAACCCGTGATCCCGGGGCGCCTCGAGACGCGGAGAGTCCTGCGGGACATCGACGTCCGCGATCGTGCCGCACGAGCGGCAGACCACGTGCTGATGGTTGTCACAGGGCTGTCCTTCGTACCGTGCCGCGGAATGAGGCAGGTCTATCCGTCGCGCCAGCCCGGCGTCGACGAGCGTCTTGAGCACGTCGTAGACGGCTTGGGTCGAGACCGCACCGATGCGTGTACGCACCAGGGTGAGGAGGGTACTGACATCGGAGTGCGGGGCCTCGTGAACCGCCGAGAGCACGGCGACCCTGGGACGGGTCACTCGCAAGGACGCTCCGCGCAGGAGGGCCCTGGCCTCGGTTTCGATCACCTACGCAGTGAACCACCTTTCTGGAATGATTCCAATATAAGAATGCCCCCAGTCCTGCGATGCCGGCGCTGGCGCGGCGCGATGTCCGATTTCCGCCAGCACCGGGGCGTGCGATGCCGCACCCTTGGAGTATGACCAGTGACGACGGCAGGTACGAGGCGGTGACCAGCCGCGACGCCCGGTTCGACGGCGAGTTCTTCTTCGCCGTGTCCACGACCGGGATCTACTGCCGCCCGAGCTGTCCGGCCACCACGCCCAAGCGCCGGAACGTGACGTTCTTCCCCACCGCGGCCGCCGCTCAGAACGGCGGATTCCGCGCCTGCCGACGCTGCCGCCCGGACGCGGTGCCCGGCTCCGCGGGCTGGAACGCGCGCGCCGACCTGGTGGGCCGGGCGATGCGGCTGATCGGCGACGGGGTCGTCGACCGCGAAGGCGTGGCCGGGCTGGCCGCGCGCCTCGGGTACAGCGCCCGCCAGGTGCAGCGGCAGCTGAACGCCGAGGTCGGTGCCGGGCCCATCGCGCTCGCCCGCGCCCAGCGGGCCCACACCGCGCGGATCCTGCTGCAGACCACCACCCTGCAGGCCGCCGAGATCGCGTTCGCCTCCGGCTTCGCCAGTGTCCGGCAGTTCAACGACACGGTCCGGGAGGTCTACGCCCTCGCCCCCGGCGAGCTGCGCGCCACCCGGCCCGGCCGTGCCTCGCGCTTCGGCTCGGTCGGCACCGCCGACGGGGCCGGGGGAGTGCCGCTGCGGCTCGCCCACCGGGGGCCGTACGCCGCGGCCGAGATCTTCGACCACCTCGCGGCCCGCGCCCTCAACGGCATCGAGGAGATGGCCGGCGAGCGGGGCGACCGCACCTACCGGCGCACCCTGCGGCTGCCGCACGGCACCGGCATCGCCGAGGTCCGCGAGAGGACGGGCGACGGCTGGCTGGACTGCCGGCTGCACCTGGGCGATCTGCGCGACCTGACGACCGCCACCCAGCGGATGCGCCGGCTCTTCGACCTGGACGCCGACCCCCACGCGGTCACGGAGCGCCTCGGCGCGGATCCCACACTGGCCCCGCTCGTCGCCCGTACGCCCGGGCTACGGGCCCCCGGTGCCGCCGACGTCCACGAACTGACCGTCCGGGCGGTCCTCGGCCAGCAGGTCTCCCTCGCGTCCGGGCGCAGGCTGGGCAGCGCGCTGGTGACGGCCTACGGCGCGCCCCTCCAGGTGCCCAGTGGCGCCCTCACCCGTACGTTCCCCGACCCCGGCGACCTGGCCGAAGCCGGCCTGGAGGAGCTGGGGACGCCCGGCTCGCGACGCGCCACCCTGCGGACCGTCGCCGCGGCCCTCGCCGACGGGCGGATCGGGCTCGACCCGGGCGCCGACCGCGACCAGGCCGAGAAGGAGCTCCTGAGCCTGCGGGGCGTCGGCCCCTGGACCGCCGGCTACATCCGCATGCGGGCGCTCGGCGATCCCGATGTGCTGCTGACCGGCGACGTGGCGGTCCGGGCGGGCATGCGGCACGCGGGTGCCGAGGCGGTGGTCACCGAGGTCTGGCGCCCATGGCGTACGTACGCCATGCACCACTTCTGGAACGCGGCCGCGCACCGGCCCCGTGCCGGTGCAGTGTGACGTCCGAATCCCGCCAGCCGTATCGCCGCACACCCCGCACAGTTGACGTGGACGACGAAGAACCCGGAAGGACCGCGACCATGACGCTCTACACCACGATCGACAGCCCGGTCGGCGAGCTGCTGCTGGTGGGCGAGGAGTCGGCCACCGCACAGGGCGGCACCGCCCTCGCCTCGCTCTCCGTGCCCGGCCAGAAGGGCGGCGCGACGGTCCAGGACGGCTGGAAGGAGGACGCGGAGGCCTTCATCGTGATCACCGCCGAACTGCGCGCCTACTTCGAGGGGAGCCGGACCGGCTTCGGCATCGAGTACGCCGTCGGCCGTGGCACCGAGTTCCAGCGGCGCGTGTGGAAGGCCCTGGAGGCCATCCCGTACGGCACCACGCTCAGCTACGGCGAGATCGCCGCGCGGATCGGCGCCTCGCGCGCGGCAGTGCGCTCGGTCGGGACCGCGATCGGCGCCAACCCGCTGCTCGTCGTGCGCCCCTGCCACCGCGTGATCGGCGCGAGCGGCGCCCTGACCGGCTATGCGGGCGGCCTCGACCGTAAGCGGCAGCTCCTGGACCTGGAGAACCACTACCGGACCGCCTGACCGGCCGCGTCCCGGGCACGCGCCTCGGGAAAGCGAGGGCGACACACCGATGACCGACACCCTTCACCCGCGCACCGAGGAGTCTTCCGCGTCGGCACCACCGAGACCCGCACCAAGCCGTACACCGACATCGAAATCCCTTCGGGCGGCCTGTTCGTCCTCGGCGGGCCCTCGCGCCTCGCCTGCCACGGCGTTCCCAAGGTCTACGAGGGAACCGGCGACCCGGCCACCGGGCTCGACGCGGGACGGCTGAACGCCACGATGCGGGTCACCGGGCTCACGTAGAGGTCTCTCCGGGCTCCGTTGTCAGTGGGCGCCAGTAGGTTCAGTCGTGTTCCGCCGATCCGGCGGGGACAACCCCTCAGCTGTGCATTGGAGATGGCGCGTTGTCGGATTGGGAGAGGTCGAGCACGGCACGGGTGATACCACCCGCGCGGCCGCGCAAGCTCGCCAAGGTTCCGTTCGTCGAGCTGGCCGACGGACGCCTGCAGGGCGTGGTGTCCAGCGGCTCGGACATCGGGCGTGTCTACGTGTCGTCCGTCGCCGCGGGGACCTACGCGTTCGCCTGCAGCACCAACAACAACCGGCCCTGCGGCGGTGCGCACGGATCGTTCTGCAAGCACATCGACGCCCTGATCAGCGAGGCGGTTTTGCAGTACGGCGCCGAGCGCGTCGTCCGGTACCTGAAGATCGAGGTCCCGGACGGGGATGTGGACGGGAACCGGCTGGCTTCAGCCATGCGGAGCACCCGTCCGCCGATGGACGCGACGAAGGCCGCCGCCTCCGTCTTCAGCCGGTTCCTGCGACACCTCGCCTATCTCGAACACGCCCCGGCCACCACGCCGTTGCCCGAGATGCAGTTCTTCCCGCCGACCAGGGCGGTGGCATGATGCGCGCCGACCTGCTGGCCGAACCCGTGGACGGGCTGGACGAAGCCCTGGAAGCCGTCGACGCGTTCGACCGCGCTCTCGTCGCAGGCCTGCTCCGTCCCCAGCCCGCCGATGCCGCCGGTCCGACGCGGCTCGCCGACGCCGTGGTGGGGACTCCGCTGGCCACCAGGGTCGCGGAGGCTGCCGCGAAGGCGTCGGCCGGAGCAGCGGGCGAGGACCACTTCCTGGCTCTGGCCGCCGCGCGGACCGCGCTGCTCGGCTCCGTCCACGACGCGCTGCTGACCCTCGTCGAGGACGCGGCCGGCCGTGCGCGCGGTGAGGAGGCCGTACCGGCGGCCGCCGCGCAGCCGACGGTGAATCTGCTGACCGCCGCCCGTGCCTGGCTCTGCGATCTGGCGCGCTGCGGATGGCAGGGCCTCGACCACGACGTGGTGTCCGGGGCGGCGGAGGTCGTCTCCGCGATGCTTCCCGACCCTTCCCTGCGCCGCCTCGCGACCCTCCTCGACGGCTTCGCCGCCGAACTCGCCGCGTCCTGTCCCGGTGCGTCGACGGAGCGGTTCCCCGTACGCCGGTGGGCCGACCTCTGGTCGCGTGGGATGCTGCTGACGGTGCCCGGCGCGGCCGGTACGACCGTGACGGGGACCGCCGACGGACGTCTGCTGCCCCTCGGTATCGACGTGCAGGAGCACGCGACCGCCGCACAGGCACAGGTGCACGCGGTGCTCGAGCCCGCTGACGGCTCGGCGCCCCGCCTCGTGCGCGCCAGTGTGTCGGTGCCGAAGCCCGACACGGTCGTCGGAGCCGGGATCTGGCAGCTGCTGCGCCCGCACATGTCGCTCCTCGCGGCCGCCGGAGAGGGCCGCTCCATGGATCTCACCGGTATGCCGGTCACCGCCGAGGGCGACCTCGTCTGGAGCGACGAGTACGCCCGCCCCGGTGAGCCTGCCGAGCCGTTCGCCACCGCCCGCGTGGCACTGCCCACCGCGACCGCCCCGGCGACCGCACCCCTGGACCGGCATCCGGCGCGCATCGCCGTCCCCGTCTTCCTGGAGGGCTACACCGCTCGGACGGACGACGACGGCGTACTGACCTTCACCGTCGCCGGTCTCGAGCTGGTCGTCGACACCGACCGCATCCCGGCCGCCGGGCCGCTCACCCCCGAGGCCGTCGCCACGTCCGGTGCGTGCATCGCCCTGATCCGCTGGGACGCCGGGACGTTCGCGGTTCAGCCCCTCGCCGTCGAGACCACGGTGCGGAAGAAGGTGACCGCGGTGCACGCGGGGGCGTGGGCCGGAGGCACGGCCGACAAGGCCGGGGTCAGGGCGGAGAAGGCCGCCACCGACGCCGCGAAGGTGCTGAGCGAGCGAGCGGGAAGGCTGCTGCGGAAGTGACCGGACAACAGAACGCACGTACCGCGGAGCCCGGAGAGGCCTCGCACGACAACCGCCGCCAGGTCGTGTACTGGCGCCTCCTCGCCCAGCTCTTCGACCCGGAGGAGCAGGCGGCCCTGGAGTCGGCGAGCATCGCCGTGGTGGAGGACATCGGACTGCCGGCCACGCTGCTGGACCCGCAGGCGTCGGTCGACTCCGTGGTGCAGCGCCATCCTGACCTCTCCGCCGAGTTCGACGGCCTGATGACTCCGGAGGCGGACCCCGGTGAAGAAGGAGCAGCTGATGACGCCCGCGACCGAGCCGCAGAGGTGCGCCGCGCCGCGCTCGTGTCGAAGGTGCTGCTGAACGTCTTCCGGACCCCTCCCGGCACCGTCACCGCGGGCCAGCTGTCCCGGTGGCAGTCCGACGCGGGCTGGCTGGAGCGCGCGCTCGGCTGTCGGCCGGGCGAGCTGCGAGGCGGACGCGCCGGAGGTAAGGGCGTCAGCCCGACCGGCACGGGCGGAGGCGGCAGGACACCCGACCTCAGTCGGCTCATCCCGGAGATCGGCCCGGAGCTCGGCTCCATCGAGGCCGGCCTCGTCAAGCGGATGAGGCTGCGCGAAGTGCTCGCCGACCCCCAGCTGGCCGGTCAGCTGACCCCGAGCATGTCGCTGATCGAACAGCTGCTGCGCGACAAGGACAACCTCTCCGGTGTGGCCCTGGCCAACGCCAAGTCCTTGATCCGCCGCTTCGTCGACGAAGTCGCCGAGGTACTGCGCACGCAGGTGGAGAAGTCGACCGTCGGCGTCCTGGACCGTTCGGTTCCGCCCAAGCGGGTGTTCCGCAACCTGGACCTCGACCGCACGATCTGGAAGAACCTCACCAACTGGAGCCCCGAAGAGGAACGGCTCTACGTCGACCGGCTCTTCTACCGCCACACCGCGCGCAGGACGACGCCCCAGCGGCTGATCGTGGTCGTCGACCAGTCGGGCTCGATGGTGGACTCGATGGTCAACTGCACCATCCTGGCCTCGATCTTCGCGGGCCTGCCCAAGGTGGACGTCCACCTCATCGCGTACGACACCCAGGCGCTGGACCTGACCCCTTGGGTGCACGACCCGTTCGAGACCCTGCTGCGCACCAACCTCGGAGGCGGCACCGACGGCACGGTCGCCATGGCGCTGGCCCAGCCGAAGATCGCCGAGCCCCGCAACACGGTCGTGGTGTGGATCTCGGACTTCTACGAATGGCAGACGGAGCCGCTGTTCGAAAGCATGGCCGCCATTCACCGCTCCGGGGCCAAGTTCATTCCGGTCGGCTCCGTGACCAGCTCCGGCCGAGCCAGCGTCAACCCGTGGTTTCGGGAGCGCTTCAAGGACCAGGGGACGCCGGTGCTCTCCGGCCACATCCGCAAGCTCGTCCACGAGCTCAAGACCTTCCTCACCTAGGGCTTCTCGTCCTAGGCGCAGTTGAACCCAAAATCTTGGAAAGGCCTATCGACATGTCCGATCTGTTGCGCGCTCCCGCCGAGATCAAGTACGCCGAAGAGCTCGACTGGCTGGAGTCGGTCGACGACGGCCCCAAGCCGTTCTCGTGGCGGCTGTCGCCCAAGATGGTCCGTCTGTTCATCCTTGGGTCCGAGCGCTCCGACGGCCTCGACCGGGAGATTCCCCAGAAGTGGTACGGCGACCGCAGCTTCGTCGAGCGCTCCATCGTCACGCTGGCCTCCGACCGGGGCCTGCTGCTCATCGGTGACCCGGGCACGGGCAAGAGCTGGCTGGCCGAGCTGCTGTCCGCTGCCATCTCCCGTAACTCCACCCTGGTGGTCCAGGGAACGGCCGGCACCACCGAGGACCACATCAAGTACTCATGGAACGTGTCCATGGTGATCTCCAAGGGACAGTCGCGGGAATCGATGATCCCCTCACCGATCATGACCGCGATGGAGACGGGAGCGATCGGCCGTTTCGAAGAGCTCACGCGCTCCACCAGTGACGTCCAGGACGCCCTGATCTCGATCCTGTCCGAGAAGTACATCTCGGTCCCGGAGATGGACACCGACAACATCGTCTTCGCCAAGCCGGGCTTCTCCGTCATCGCGACGGCCAACAGCCGGGACCGGGGCGTCAACGACCTGTCTTCCGCGCTCAAGCGCCGCTTCAACTTCGTCCGCATCCCGGTGGTGACGAACAAGAAGAGTGAGGCGCAGATCGTCCGCTTCCGCACCGAGGAACTGCTGCGCCGCCACCAGATCGAGCTGGACGTGCCGCCGACGCTGCTCGACGTACTGCTCCAGAGCTTCGCCGACCTGCGGGCCTCCGCCGCCGCGGCGGGCAGCGACGACGAGAAGCTGGAGTCCGCGCTGTCGAGCGCGGAGCAGATCGGCGTACTGGAGGACGCGATCCTGCACAGCAACTTCTTCGGCGAACGCGCGCTGACCGCCCGCACCCTCGCCTCCTCGCTCGTCGGTTCGCTGGCGCGGCGGGAACCCGAGGACCTGGCCATCCTCAACAAGTACCTGCACGGCGTGGTCGAGCCGCGTAGCAAGGAAGAGGGCGGCTCCTGGCCGGAGTTCCTGGAGGGCGGCCGCGACGCGATCGCGACCCTGTCATGAGCGCCCTGAGTACGGGAACGCCCTTCGAGGCGCTGCGAGGACAACTGCAGGACGCCGCGACCGAGCTCGCCGACGGGCCGGACGCACTGCAGGGAATCCTCCTCGGCATCGTCGACGACGTCGACCGCGCCGTGCGCGAGCCGCTGGAGATCTTCCCCGTCTGCCACCACTCGCCCGCCTCGGCGGTCGCGATGGCACGGCGGCTGCGGGAGAAGCAGCCGAAGGTGGTGTATCTGGAGCTGTGCGAGGACATGGCACCCCTCCTGCCGGAGCTGAAGAACTGCCGGCTCCCGGTCGCCGTCCAGGCGTTCGCGAGTGAGGTCAAGGGCTTCCCCGCGGAATGGGCACCACTGTCGGTCGTCGCTCCGATCACCGAGGCTTCGGCCGAGTACCAGGCCATCGCCTACGCACTGGACACCCCGGGCGTCGAACTGGTCCTCGTCGACCGGTCCTCGGACCATGTGTTCCAGTGGCAGGCCCGCGCACCCGAGCCCACGGACCCCGACGGGCCGCCCGCCGAAGAGGAGGCGGCGCTGCACGGCGACGCCGTAGGGGTGGAGATCGGCGACATGCGGCCCCGCTTCGCGGAACTGGAGGAGCACCTCCTGCACCACGGCCGCGTGCGGCACTGGTCGGAATGGTGGCACCAGTACGTCGAACTTCCGCTCGGCGACAGTGACCACGACACCTATCGCCAGGTCATGCTCCTGATCGGCAGCCTGTTCCGCAGGCTGGCACCCGGAGACACGGAGCGGGTCCGCGTCGACGAGGACCGCGAGCGCCACATGTGGACCCGGATGCGCGAGCACCTCGCCGCGACCGGCACGGACCCCGAGGACTGCCTCTACGTCTGCGGCGCGTTCCACGCGTCCAGTCGCGTCGCGGAGTTCGGTGTCCACGGAAGCGACACCTTCGAGATCAGCCCACCGAGTGAGAGCACCTGGCAGTACGGCCTGATCCCCTCCAGCCACGCGGCGATCGAGGCGCAGTTCGGTCTGGCCGGCGGGTCCGTGTCGATCGCCGCCACCCAGTGGGCGAAGAACCTCCGGCGCACCCGGGTGCAGCCGTTCCGGCTCGCGGGCCAGGCGGGCGCGAAGAAGGCGGCGAAACAAGGGAAGGCCGCCGCGCCGGCCGTCCCCGTGGCCCCGGAGGCCCTCTCCGACAAGCTCTCCGGCTTTCTGCGGAGCCCGCCCGCTCTCGACCGGCTGGACGAGGCCGAACTCCTCGGCTGGTCGGTGGAGATCGTGCGATCCGCCCGCCGTAACGGCTACCTCGCCTCCACCGCGGACGCCATCGCCGTGTTCGAGGCGTCGATCCTGCTCGCCGGTATGCGGGACCGGGCCAGGCCCACCCCGTACGACTTCCAGGACGCGGCGGTCACCTGCATCGAGAAGGAGACCGTGCCGGGCAGGCGTGATGTCCGCCGCCTCGTGGAGATCCTGATGGGCGGCGACCGGATCGGCCAGGTCGGCTACGACGCGCTGCCGCCGCTGGCCCGCGACGTGCACGACCGCCTCGCCCCGCTGAACCTCAAGCTTCAGCAGCGCGGGGTGCGGCGGGCCCTGCTGGACATGACGTCCCAGCCGGAGCTACGGCAGTGCTCCGATGTGCTGTGGATGCTGCGCCACCTGATGCCCCACGGCGCCGCACGCCCGATCATGGGTGAGCGGGAGCTCGGCAAGCAGTCGGTCCAGGAGTCCTGGGACCTGGCGCTGGGCACCCATCAGCGGGCCCTCATCGAGCTCGGTTACGAGGGCGTCAGCATCGAGCAGGTCCTGGAACAGCGCCTGCGCCGCGCCGCGTACGCCCCGAACGCCACCACGGCCCAGGTCCTCGGGGCCGTCGAGGATGCCGAACTGCATCTGCGCAGCGGCCGACTCGCCGACGAGCTGGGCACGCGCGCCCTCGAGGTGCTGGCCACCGAGCGCAGCGTCGACGGAGCGCCGGAGGTCCTGCGCAGGGTGCGCCGGCTCCTCGCGTACTACCGGATCAGCCGGCCTGCGCTGCCGTCGTGGACAGAGTCCTTCGCCAAGACGGGATACGCGCACTACTGCACGCTCCTGCCGACGGCGTTCACCGATGAGGACGCGACCGTCCGCCAGGTCGCCGCGATGCTGGGATTCCTCTTCAGCATGGAGAGCCTGGCCCTGTCGCTCGGCTGCGACCGGACCCAGCTGGATCTGGCCTTCGCGCAGTCCCACCCGCGGGAGCCCTCCAGGGTCGCGCTGCTGTGGGCGGCCCAGGTGCAGCTCGGGCAGCTCTCGCGCGCCGAGCTGAGAGGGCGGTGCGACCACCTGCTGGCCGACCCACTGGTGCTGTCCTCCTATCCGCGCTACCTCAGCGGATTCCTGCACGCTCTGGAGCCGGTGCCCCAGCTGGCCGACTTCGTCGTGGAAGCGGTCTCGAACGCCTTCGCACGGCTGCCGGACCCGGTACTGCTGCCCTGGCTGCCGACGCTGATCACGACCTTGAGGTCCGAGGGCGCCGACCTGGCCCCGCTGCTGATCCGCGAGGCCGGACGAGTCTTCCCCGGCCGCCTCGCGGCGCTGGACGCCTGGGTCCCGCCGTGGCAGGCCGCCCCGGAAGCGCCCGCTGCCCCGGCGGCGACCGGTGGCGGCGCGGCCCGCCGTGCCGTACTGCTCGCCGCCCACCCGGAGACGTGCGACAGCGTGGCGGAGCTGCTGGGCTACGAGGGCACCTGGGAGGCGGAGGCGCCGGCATCCTCGGGCGCGGTCCTCGTCGGCCGTCACCCGCAGACGGCGGCGGCACTGGAGGCGCTGCTGGCGGGAGTCTGACGGACGGGGGAGGGACAGCCCGCGTGTGCCGCCCCGGGTGGCACACGCGGGCTGATACTTCGGCACGGGCCCGGCAGCGGGCGCCCGGCCCCGGCACGCAGGCATCTCCCCGCGCTGGCCCCAGTGGCGTACGCCCAGGTCAGCGGCGCGGCCCGCGGATGCTGTCGATGATGCGGGTCCAGTTGTCGCCGCCGTGTCCGTCCTCGATCGCGCGCCGGTAGTGGGCCTGCACGGCCAGAGGGAGCGCGAGGTCGAGGCCGAGTGCCGTGCTGGTCTCGACGATGTGGTCGGACGTCGCACCCATCATGGTGACCGTGCTGAGGCCACCGGGATGCTTTCCGGCATCAAGCGCGGCACCGGGGACCTCTTCGCCGGCCCTGACGATGGCGCTGATCGAATCAGCGGCGGAGAGCAGTTCCGGCAGCACTTCCTCGGCCGTCATTCCCGCGGTGCCCAGCATCGCGGTGGCGTGCATCAGTGCGGACAGGGTGGTGAGGAACAACGCGAGCTGGGCTTGGTACATCATCTGGGCGAGACCCGCGTCCTCGCCCAGATACTTCGGTGTGCCGAGCAGTGCCAACGTCGCCCGGTGGTTCTCCATCACCTCGTCGGGACCGCTGTAGTAGACATAGGCCGCCTCCGTGCCGACCATCGGCGCCGGGACCATGACCCCGCCGGCGAGGAAGGCGGCGTCGTGGCCCGCTGCCCAGGTCGCCGCCTCGCGTGTGCGGTCGGGGGTGTCGGAGCTCAGGTTGACCAGCGTCCGGCCGGCGAGCGATGCGGTGGCGCTGTCGAGGACGTCGTACATCGCCTGGTAGTCGGTGAGGCTGAGGATCACGAGCTCACTCGCTTCGACCGCCTCGCCGGGTGTCGCAGCGAGTGTTGCTCCGTCGGTGACGACGCCGTCGGCCCGGCCGGCGGTGCGGTTCCAGACGGTGACCGGGTGGCCGGCGGCGAGGAGGGTGCGGGTCATGGCCTGGCCCATCGGGCCGAGTCCGATCACGGTGACAGGGCTGTTCTGCCTGGTGGTGCGGTTCTGTTGTTCGTTCACCCCTCTATGTTCGGAGAGCGCCACTACTCTCGGAAGTACCCACTATTTTCTGCGGTACTTACCTTTTCGTAAGGGGACCAGTGATGGCCAAGGCGCCGAGACGCGGGCCTTATATCTGTGGCATCGACGCCGCGCTCGACGTGGTGAGCGGCAAGTGGAAGGGACTGATCCTCTGGGAACTCGACACCTATCGCGTACGCCGCTTCGCGGAGCTCCGCCGCGGTCTGACGGGGGTCAGCGAGAAGATGCTGACACAGCACCTGCGTGAGATGGAGGAGGACGGTCTCGTGCACCGGAAGGTCTACGCCGAGGTGCCGCCGCGGGTGGAGTACTCGCTGACCGAGCACGGGCGCACCCTCAACCGGGCGCTCGGTCCGCTCGGCGCGTGGGGACTTGAACGGATACGCCGCGAAGTCTCCGACGTGGTCGACGTGGCCGGGACCTCGCACGGCTGAGCATCTCGGCCGCCGGCATCTTGGCCACCGGCCCGAAGGACGTGCGGCGGGACAGCCGATCGTTCACTTCGCTTCGCGACCAACGGGCGCGCTCCGGCGACGCTTCGAGTTCCACACGGGCGGTGCCCGCAGCCGAGAGCCTGGCCTCGTCAGGACTGCGAGAGGCGGCGGGCGGTGGATGACCGGTCGTCAAGCTCCGTTGTCAGTGCCTCCTCCTAGAGTGAACGCATCACTTGGGGAGCCTCGAGAAGGAGCAGACACGTGTCCGCCAACAAGATCCAGCACAAGGTGAATCACGTCGCGCTCGTAGTGGACTGTTCGGGTTCCATGTACCAACACCAGGATCAACTCATCCGCGTCGTGGACGAGTTCGTGGCGGGCCTGAAGGCCGAGTCGGACAACCTCGGCCATGAGACCCGGATCAGCCTCTACTCCTTCGACCACAGGGTGGAGAACCTGGTCTGGGACATGGACGTGAAGCATCTGCCGTCCATGCGGGGCCTGTACAAGGTCAACAACGGCGCCACGGCACTCATCGAGGCCTCTCTGAAGTCCCTGGACGACCTGGGGCACATCTGGGAGGAGTACGGCGAGCACAGCTTCCTCCAGATCGTGGTGACGGACGGCGAGGAGAACGCCTCCGGCGGCGACAGACGGCACGACGGGGACATGTCCATCCTCGGCCCCTGGCTCGACAAGATCGCGGCGAAGATGGGCGGGCTCCCGGGTCACTGGACTTCCGCGATCCTCGTCCCGAACTCCCTGGCGAAGCGAACCGCCCAGAACTACGGCTTCCCGGCCGGAAACATCGCCATCTGGGACGCGGATTCCCAGAAGGGCGTCGAGGACGCGATCGGTACCGTGCGAGCTGCCGCCACCAGCTTCCTCCGGGGCCGGGAGCAGGGCGTGCGCGGCACGAAGAACCTGTTCGCCGTCGGCCAGGACATATCGGTCGACGAGGTGCGGGCGAACCTCGAACCGGTCGCGGCCGACAGGTACCGGCTCCTGAAGGTCGACAAGGAGGTCGAGATCCGTGCCTTCGTCGATTCGCATCCGGGCGTGACGTACCAGCGCGGTTCGTGTTACTACCAGTTGGGCACCCGGGTCCAGGTGCAGCCCGACAAGGACGTCATCGTGGTCGAGAAGGACACAGACCGCGCGTACACAGGCGATGCGGCGCGCAGCCTTCTGTTCGGCACCGGTATCCATGGGACCGTCTCCGTGAAGGCGGGGAACAATCCCAAGCTGGAGGTGTACGTGCAGAGCCGCTCGGTGAACCGGAAGCTCAAGGCGAATACGCGACTGCTCATCATGCTCTGACGTGCCGATGGCGGCTCCGCGATCGGACGTCCGACGTCCGACGTCCGTGACAGTCGCAGCCCGGGAGCGGTCGCGTGACGTACGTGCACCCGCGACGTACGCGGACCTACAGCGTCGTGGCCGGCGGGAGAGGCGTCGCGGACGGTTCGACGGCCGACCGCAGGTACATCCGAGTCATGCCGGGCGTGAATCTCTTGGACGAGAGTCCCCGGCTCCACCAGCACCCAGTGGGCGAAGCGTGCAGCGGGGCGGCGATCCTTCTCTCTCGTTGCCCGGACCGTTCACGGATGTGCCACCGGGTGCGCTGCGGAGCCGAGGTACGTGCGCCGCTCAACGGTCAGGCGCTCCTCGCTAGGATTCCGTGCGGACCCCGCCCCCGGAGGGAGGGGCCAATAACCGCCGATACAGGGCGATTTCCGAGCGGGTGCGCCGTCGCGCGAGCACTACCCGGAACGGCGACCGTAACACCGAGTGAGTGGAGTACCAGTCATGCGTGGAGGCAGCATCGCCGTGGTCGGAGGCAGCATAGCGGGGTGTGCCGCGGCGCTGGCCGCGTCGCGCGGCGGAGCCGAGAAGATCACCGTCTTCGAGCGCGCCGACGCCCGACTCCGTGACAGAGGAGTGGGGATCGCTCTGCACAGCGACCGGTACGGCGAGCTGAGGGACGCCGGGTACGTGGCTCCCGAGATGCCCTGGGCGCCCCTCACCCGGCGCGTGTGGAGCGCGCGCGACGGCGAGGCGGATCACGGCCGGGCGATCGGCGAGCAGCCGTTCCCCTTCCGTGCCTACAGCTGGGGCTCCCTGTGGAGTGAGCTGCGCCGCCGGGTGCCCGAGGGGGTGTCCTACCGGTCAGGCTCGGTGGTCACCGGCGTGGAACCGGACGCCGACGGTGTGACGCTGCGGCTCGCGGACGGATACCAGGAGCGCTTCGACGTCGTGATCGGGGCGGACGGCTACCGTTCCGTCGTCCGCGAGGCCATGTTCCCCGGAGCTGACGCGACGTACGCCGGATACATAGGCTGGCGCGGTACGTCGTCGGACGTCGCGGACCTGCCCTCGGACGGCCACGACGCGCACAACATCGTCTTTCCCGGCGGCCACTGCATGATCTACCGCATCCCGGACGGCACCGGCGGGCACCTGCTCAACTGGGTCCTCTACACCGTGCCTCCCCGGACCGACGGCCACCACCCCGACCTGCGGACCCCGACATCCCTGCCGCCGGGCCGGCTCAACTCGGAGCTCACCGCGCACCTGCGCGCCCTGGTCGCCGACAACTTCCCGCCGTACTGGGCGGCCAGGGTGCTCCGTACGCCCGCCGAGACCACCCTCATCCAGCCCATCTACGACCTGGAGGTGCCGCACTACACCTCGGGCCGGATGGTGCTCGTCGGCGACGCCGCCAGTGTCGCCCGGCCGCACATCGGCGGCGGCAGTGTGAAGGCGCTTCAGGACGCCACCGCACTGGAAGCCGCCTGGGTGGCCGGGGGCAGCTGGGAGGAGATCCTCGCGAGCTACGACGCCGGCCGAGGCCCCGTCGGGGCGGCCATGGTCGCGCTCGCCCGCCGGATGGGCAGCGCGCAGGTCGAGAACACACCCGACTGGTCGGCCATGGGCCAGCCGGAGTTCGACGTGTGGTGGCGGGACCAGAACAAGGGCTCCGACCGGCGCAGCGGCTTCGGCGGGCACAGCATCAAGGCCGGGTAGGCGCGGAGCGCGACGGGGGCGGTGGCCGCACAGGCCCCGCCCCCACTCCGCCCCCGTAGCGACTGGGTGTCAGACTTCCGTCGGCGCGAGTTCGAGCGCGGCGTGCAGCGCGGTGCCGTCGGCACGGACGTCCTCGCCGTCCATGCGCAGCGTCATCCGCCCTGAGGTGAGGACCGTGAGTGTACGGGCGCACGCGGCGGCCTGGGTGGGGCTGGGGGACACCAGCAGTACGGCGATGCCTTCGTCCGCCAGTGTGGTCACCAGCTCGTGGACCTGGCGGACGAGCACGGGTGCGAGGCCCTCGGTCGGCTCGTCGAGCAGCAGGACACGCGGCGAGCCGAGCAGGGCGCGGGCGAGTGCCAGCATCTGCTGTTCGCCGCCGGACAGATCCGTACCCCGGTTGCCCCGGCGCTCGCCCAGCCGGGGCAGCAGTTCCAGGACGCGCGCGGGCGTCCATACGCTGGGGCGTGTGGTGTCACCGCGGCGCGGCGGACGGAAGGACAGCCGCAGGTGCTCGGCGACCGTGAGTCCGGCGAACACACGGCGGCCCTGCGGTACGAGGCCGATCCCCGCGCGGGCGATCCGGTGCGCGGGCAGCCCCGTCACATCCCGGCCGTCCAGGCGTACGGTACCGGCACTCGGGCGCATCAGTCCGGCAACGGTGTGGACGAGGGTGGTCTTGCCGGCGCCGTTGTGGCCGACGACGGCGTGGACCGTGCCGGCGGGCACCGACAGGTCGAGGCCGTGCAGGACGGTGCCGCCGTGGTAGCCCGCGGTCAGGCCGGTGAGTTCAAGCATTGGGGGCCGGTCGTCCTTTCGCTTCGACGGTGGGGACGGCGGCTGCGGAAGGCGCCGTACCGGTGGTGTGGTAGGCGTCGCGGACCTCAGGGTGCGCGAGCGCTTCCTGGGTCGGGCCGGTGACGAGAACCCGCCCCGCTGCCAGCACGGTCACCGTCGAGGCGAGTTGGGCGACCACTTCGACATGGTGCTCGACCAGGACGATCGCGACACTCTCCGGCAGGCCGCCGAGGATGCCGAGGAGCCGTCCGATGTCACCGTCGGTCAGCCCGGCGGCCGGCTCGTCCAGCAGCAGCAGACGTGGTTCGCCCGCCAGCGCCGCGGCGAGGTCGAGCATGCGGCGCTGTCCGTGGGAGAGCGTGGAGGCCGGCCGGTGGGCGATGTCCGCGAGGCCGACGGCCTCCAGATGACGGCCCGCCGACTCGGTGTGCTGCCGGTAGCGGGACGGGCTGCGCCACGCGCCGCGGCGCTTCGGGTGGTGCGGCCAGCCGGCCAGGACGACGTTGTCCAGCACCGTCAACTCGGCTATCACCGACGGCTGCTGAAAGCTACGGGCGATGCCGAGGCGACTGCGCCGGGCAGTGGGCGTACGGGTGATGTCCGCGCCTTCCAGCGCGATCGTGCCGTGGTCGGGCCGGTCGGTGCCCGCGATGAGGTTGAGCAGCGTGGTCTTGCCGGCGCCGTTGGGGCCGATGACGGCGTGCCGGGCTCCTGCGGGGAGCCGCAGGCTGATGTCGTCGACAGCGGTGAGACTGCCGTATCTGCGGGTGAGACGGGTGAGGTCCAGTACCGGGGGCGCCGATGCGGGGTTCGGTGCGGGCGTCATGTCGAGGCCTTCCCGGTGGGGGTCGGGGTGGGGGAGGCCGGGGGACGCTCGTCGGTCGGGGGCCCCTCGGGCGCCGGCCCGCTCCGGCCGGATCCGCCGCGCAGACCGGCCAGACCGCGGGGCAGCAGGTACACGGCGGCGACGAACAGCGCACCGAGCAGCAGCGGACCGTGGCCGGGCCACGAACCGGCGACCCAGTCGCGGGTGATGACGATGAGCCCGGCTCCCATCAGGGCGCCGATCACGGACGTCGTGCCGCCGATGACGGCTGCCAGCAGGGCGAAGGCGGCGATCTCGAAGCCGACGTCGGCGGGGGACAGGTACTGCTGGACGGTGACCATCAGCGAGCCGCCCACCCCGGCCAGCGCACCGGCGCAGACGTGTGCCACCAGCAGGTAGCGGCCCACCGGGTGTCCCGAGGCGCGCATGCGGGCCTCGGCGCCCCGGGTGCCGGTCAGCAGCTTCCCGGCTGGGGAGCGCAGCACGAGCAGGGTGACGGCGACGGCGATGGCGGCGACGACGAGGGCGTAGGTGTAGAGGTCACTCTCCTCGGTCATCCCCTCCCCGCCCCACAGCGCCTGCGTGGCCGGGAAGCCGACGAGGCCGTCGGCGCCGCCGGTGACGGATTTGAGCTGGTTGATGACCGCGCCGGTCAGTTCACCGATGGCGAGCGTGATCATCAGTACGGTGGTGCCGCGGGCCCGGATCACGGCGGGCCCCACCACCGCGGAGAAGACCGCGGCCGAGAGCGCCGACAGGACGATCTGTACGGGGCCCGCGGTCCACCCGGCGTCCGCGAGGTTCGCGGTGGCGTACGCGCCCACGGCGAACGGCGCGGTCTGCCCGAGCGTGGGCAGTCCGGCGTAACCGGTGAGGATGGTGACACTGACCGCGAGCAGCCCCAGAGCCAGAGCCGAACCGGCCAGCGAGATGCTGTACGAATCGAGCAGTCCCGGCAGCGCGATCAGCACCACGAGCAGGACGAGCAGCGGAGCGGCCTGCCGCCACGCGGCCCCGCGCGGAAGCCACCCGGTCCTGGCGGGCGCGCGCCCGCTCCAGCCCGCCGGCGCCCCTGGACGATACGGGGGCCGCGTAACGGACCTGGCTGCGTCCGTACCCTCCACCGGATCCGCACCGGCTTTTTTCGGCGCGGGTGCCCAGGCCGCCCCGCCCGGGCGGGCCCGCAGCCGTGCGGCGAGCCGGCGGCGGAGCCGGTCCACCGGATCCGGGGACGGGCCGTGGGAGTCGTGCGCGGCCGCCGGTTCCGCGAAGCGGGAGCGCAGCACCAGCACCGCCGCCATCGCGGCGAAGAGCAGGTACGGCGCCAGGTCCGGTGCCAGGGAGACGCCGAGCGTCTGGACCTCCCCGACGGCGACCGCCGCGAAGAACGTCGCCCACAGCGAGCGCAGCCCGCCGAGTACGACCACCACCAGGGACAGCATCAGCACCGTCTCGGACGTCCCGGGCCCGGGACCGATGATCGGTGCCCCCAGCACACCCGCCGCCCCGGCCAGCGCACCTGCCGCCGCGAGCACGCCGGTGTGCACCGCCCGGGGGTTGTGACCGGTGGTCGCGAGCATCTGCGGATCGTCGGCTGCGGCGCGTACCGCCGCACCCATGCGGGTCCGGGTCAGTACCCAGGTGCCGAAGGCCGCGAGCAGCACGGCCATCACGATGAATCCGAGACGGTACGCGGGATACCGGTGGCCCAGCAGCGTCACCGAGGAGTCGAGCGCCTCGGGGACGCGTACGGGAAGCTCGTCCGCCCCGAAGAACTGGATGAGCAGATCACCGCCGACGAGGGCCAGCCCGAACGTCAGCAGCGCCTGCGCGAGATGCCCACGTCGCGCCAGCGGGGCCGTCGCGGCGGAAAGGCCCGCCCCCGCGACGCACGCCGCGGCGGTCCCGGCCGCCAGCCCGAGGGCGAGGCCACCCCAGGTGCCGTCACTCAGTTCGGCTCCCGTGTAGGCGCCGATCGCGTACAGCGTGCCGTGCGACAGATTCAGTACGCCCGCGGTGCCGAAGGCAAGACTCAGGCCGGCGGCGACCACGAACAGCAGCAGCCCGTAGGCCACCCCGTCCACCGCCGGTATGAAGTGGGCATCGAGGAGATCCATGTCAGCTGCCGAGCGTCGCCAGGTCCTGGACCATGACGTTGGCCAGCTGGGATCCGTCCGGCCGGACCTGGCGCAGGTACCAGGTCTGCACCGGCGAGTGCGCCTTGTCGCCGAACTCCCAGGAACCGCGCGGGCTGTCGATCTGGCCCAGATCCGCGATGGCCTCGTTGATGGTCTGTGGTGTCACCTCGCCGCCCTTCGCCGCATCGGCGATGGCCTTGTCCAGCACGGCGGCCGCGTCGTACGACGACATCGCGTACGTGGTGGGCTGCGTGTCGTGCGCGGCTGTCCAGTCGGCGGCGAACGTGCGGTTGGCCTCGTTGTCGAGGTCGGCCGCGTAGTTCAGAACGGAGTAGATGCCCTTGGCCGCGTCGCCCTGGGCCTGGAGCACGCTGCCCTCGGTGACGAAGGCCGTGTACAGCGGCAGATCTGCGATGTCGGACTGGGCGTACTGCTTGGCGAAGTCGATGGCGGCCTTGCCGGCGTAGAAGCAGTACACCGCCTTGGCGTCCGTCTTGGCGATCTCGGCGAAGTACGGCATGAAGTTGGTGGTCTTCGGGAACGGCGTCCAGGTGGTCTCGCCGTCCGGGTTGGCCAGCTCGCCCTTGACCCGCTTGAACTCGTCGGTGAAGCCACGCAGTTCGTCGTAGCCGCCCTGGTAGTCGGGGCCGATCGCGTAGACCGGTCCGTCGACCTTCTCCTTGACGTACGGGGCGATGGCCTTGCCCGGTTCGTCGGAGAGGAAGCTCGTCGTCCACACGTAGGAGAGGTCCTTGACGGGCGGCCGGGCGTTCGACCCCAGGAAGGGGATCTTGGCCTGGTTGACCAGCGGCAGCACCGCGTTGAAGGAGCCGCCGCTGACGAAGCCCGTCAGCACGTCGACCTTGTCCTTCTTGACCAGCTTGGTGGTCGCGGGGACGGCGGTCGGCGGGCCGTCGCCCTCGTCCGCCACGATGAGCTCGACCTTGCGTCCACCCAGCTTGTTGTCATGGGTGTCCAGGTACAGCTCGAAGCCGGCGCGCAGCTCGGTGCCGACCGGCTCGTAGGTGCCGGACAGGGAGGCCACCAGACCCACCTTCACGGTGTCGTCGGCGGAGCCGCTGCCGCTGCTGCAACCGGTGACGGCCGCCAGACCGAGAGCGAGGGCGGCGGCGCCGGCCGGCCGTATTCTGCGGCGGCGGGAACGTGATGTGTCGAAGAACATGAGGGCTCTCATCAGAGTGTCGAGAAATGGGGACGGGACTGGCTGTGGAGCGGGTGGCACGGCAGCACGGGGCGGCCCGGCGGTCAGCGAGTCGGCGGCAGGCCGGTGTAGCGGACCTGAGGAGACAGTGCGTCACCGACCTGGTTGATCAGTTCGGACATCATGTAGCTGACCTCACCGATGTCCGCGTCCCTGGTCGTGGTCACCAGCAGCGAGGCTCCGCTGGAGACGGCCATCGAGAACATGTAGCCGCCGTCCATCGCGGTGAGGCTGTGTTCGACGGGATCGGTGTTCGTCAACTGGGCTGCGGCGGAAAGCAGGTTGACGACGCCGGACGCGATGGCGGCCAGCCGCTCGGCGTCGTCACGCTCCACACCCGCGTAAGCAAGCGCGAGTCCGTCCACGGACACGGCTATCGCCTGAGTGACTTCCGGGATGCGTCCGGCGAAATCGCTCAGGATCCAGCTCAGGTCGGTGGAAGAGGTCATTTCTTCGTCCGTTCGGTGTCGTCGTCGGTAGCGGAGCGGCCACGGGGGTTCGTGCTCCTGTTGATCCCCTGGGCGTAAGCCGCCAGGACGTCGGAGACCTGCCGGGAGTCCCGGCGACGGGGGGACGGCCTCGGCGCGGTGGCGCCGGAACGCTGCTCGGTGCCGTCCCGTTTGCCCAAGGTGGGCCACTGCTGCGTCGTCCTGCGCTGCCGCAGGGGCAGTCCTGAGGAGCTGACTCCGGCGACGCGCGAAGCCGGCTCGTCGTGGCCGGGCGGTGTGCTGTGGTCGCGGCCACCCTGGCTCGCTCCCGTGGCCGCGTCGGACCGGCCCGGTGTGGAGTCGCCGCCGGCGGACGCACTGCCCCTGCCGGCGCCCGCACCCGCACCGACGAAGGCGCCGTCGCGGTCGGGCCGTGCGCCTGCTCCGGCCGGCTGCCTGCGGCCGGTCTGTCCCGGCGGTGTGATCGGGCGAGGCGCCTCGTAGCGCACATCGTTGCCACGATCCTTGCCGTGATCCGTGCCGAGCACGCCCTGCTGCGGCCCGGCTTCCTGCGGGGCCAGGGCCAGCACCTTCGCGGGCAGCGTGACCTCGGCGATGGTGCCGGGGCCGGACGAGTCACGCAGTTCGACGACGATGCCGTGGCGTGCGGCGAGCCGTGCCACCACGTGCAGCCCCATGGACCGTACGTCGCCGATGCCCGTCTGCGGCTCGAGCAGCGCGGCGTTGTGGGCTGCGCGGCGTTCCGCCGTCATGCCCACCCCTTCGTCCACGATCTGCACGACGGCCCGGTCCCACAGTCGCCATACGGCGACCCCGACCTGTTTGTCCGGAGGCGAGAACCGGGTCGCGTTGTCGAGAAGTTCCGCAAGGATGTGCGCCACGTCGTGCACGGCGCGGGCGATGACGCCGATTCCCGATTCGATGGCCCCGAGGGACACGCGGTCGAATCGCTCGATCTGCTGAGCGGCGGCCACGATGACGGTGGAGCAGCCGACATCGGCCGCGCGCACCCGGGCGTTTCCGTAACCGCCGAGCACCAGGAGGTTGTTGGTGTTGCGCTCCATGCGGATGGCGAGGTGGTCCAGCGCGAAGAGGGTCTTCATCCGCACGGGGTCGGCCTCGTCGCGCTGCACCGTGTCCAGCTCGGAGACCATGACGGCGGTCAACTGCGCGCCCCTGCGCGCGACGCCGACCAGTGTCTCCGCGAACTGATCGTGGATGTGCGCCTGTTGGGCCGCCAGACGGACGGCCTCGTGGTGGACGGCGTTGAACGCCTCACCGACCTCGCCGATCTCGTCGTCGCCCGTGGTCGTGACCGGGTCACCCGTCCGCAGGGCAACCTGCTCGGGCGTCGCACCGCTCAGTGATCCCGGCTGGGACAGCTCGTGCATCACGGCGGGCAGCCCGGTGTGGGCGACCTCGTGTGCGGCGTTACGCAGATCGCGCAGCCGCCGGATCATGACCCGGCCCAGGCGGATCGCGACGACGACGGCGCCGACCAGGGTCAGCACCACCAGGGCGACCTCGGCCCCCGCTATCCACAGGAGTTCGGTGCGCGTGTCGGAAACCAGGGCGAAGACGGACTCGTCGATCCGCTTCTCCACCGAACGCAGCAGTGCCTGACGGTCGTGGGAGGCCTTCTGCCACTCCTGCGGAGTGACCGTGATGTCCTTGCCGGTGCCCGTACGCCCGATCTCGTCCTCGAGCCGCCGGGCCTCCAGCGCCTTCGTTCCCGAGAGGGTACGCTCCAGCCAGGTCCGCCACTGGCCGGGGCCGAGGTCGAACAGGACACCGGTCGACTCGGTGTAACCCAGCCGGCTGGCGTCGAACGTCCGCTGCGAGGCGGTGGTGAAGCCACCCGCGGCCTGCGCCCGCATCACGGTGACCTGCTGCTGGGCCGTGTGCTCGGCCGCCTCGGACAGGGCGGCGGCAGCACGGATCCGGTCGGCGATGTCGGCGTCGACCCCGTCCGCCTGCGCGATGCCGTCGCGGTAGCCGTTGAGGTCGGCGATCACGATCCGGTAGCCGAAGGCCAGCGCGGAGATGGTGCTGGTGCCCGAGCGCACCTGGGCGCGGAGGGCGGGCATCTCGTCGATGAACCGGTCGATGCGGTCCAGCGCGTCCTGTGCGTTGCCGGGTACCCCGGAGAGGTTCTCGGTCCGGCTGCGGAATCTGGCGACACTCTCGTCGGTCGCGTCGGAACTCAGCCGGAACACGTCCGAGTCCGCCTGTTGGGAGACCAGGGCGGTGGCTGCCGCCCGCTCACGCTGTAGCTGGTGGGTCAACTCCCCTGCGGTGGTCGCGGCATCGACCATCGCGGTCAGCCGGTCGGCCTGGAGCGCCTGGTCGGTCGCGGGCGCGAGGGCCAGAACCGAGAAGGTGACGGCGACGGCGAGAGGCGCGGTGACGAGGAGGGCGAGGCGGCGATTGATTTTCACTGCGCGGCTCCGTGACCGGAACCGGTGCTGAGTATCGGGGACACACAGATACCTGTTAACGGGTTGTGGGGGTGTCGGTGGGGGAACGACGGCACACGGTCCGGCCGTCAGGGACAGGCAGACTGTGCAGGTGGGAAGTTGTGCGCTCGAGGGTGGGGGGAATGGTGCCACTGGGGCTGGTGAGACCCCATGACGCGGCATGATCCTATGCGGTTATAAGCAACTTCGGACGGGTGTGACTCCGAAAAATATGCTCACTTATCGCACAGGGGTGGTCCGACCCAGTCGTACGTGCTCGGATGGCCCACGCTCCTGAGCCCGGACCGAGATGCCGGAGCCGACCTTAGAACCGCGCCTGACCAGCGCTCCGGCGTACCACGAGAGGGACCGACTCGGTTTGCGGACGGGCCGCACGGACCGTGTCGGCGAGCCGACCTGACCGGTCCGGCGACGTTCGAACGTCGTTGCGGAATGGTTAGATCCCTCCAGCTGGTTCCTCGGCGTACCTGTCAGCGCTCGACGCCGGCGATGTCGAGAAGCCGGTGCATGAGCCCGGCGGGCAGTGTGGGGTTGCGGGCCGCGGCTCGGGCCATCCCGTCCTTGCCGAGCAGTTCGACGAGCCTGGGGAGGGGCAGGCGCGGGTCGGCCGCCGCATGGCGGCCCACCATGCCCTCCGCGTCGTGGGAGAGCCGCTCGACGAGCGCCTGTTCGGCTCGGGGGTCGAAAAGAGCCGCATACCGCAGCCGGTAGTTCGGATCGTTCCCGAACCGGGCCAGGCCGGGGCGCGCGAAGTTGCGGCGATAAGCCAGCATGCCCCAGCTCAGCCCGTCCCAGCCGGCGAACATCTCCAGGAGCAGCTCGTGCGGGGCGTGGTCGTTCTCGCAGAGCATCAGCCTGACGTAGTAGTCGTCGTCGGCTGCCAACCGCTCGATCACATCGGCGGGCAGTTCCGGTGCGCGCGTGACCCCCCGGCGCAGCAGGACGTGGCCGGAAGCCGCGATCTCCCGCAGGGCGTCCGGGTCACCGAAGCGTTCCGCCACCCAGTCAGGCACCGGATGGCGCCCCGGGGACACGGTGTAGTCGATCGCCGTCCGCTGGTCCTCGGTCACATCCGCACGCAGGGACACGGCGAGACGGACGGAGACTTCGGGGTCGGCGCCCAGCGCCAGTGCGAGCGCGGTGGGTACGTACGGGTTGCGGGCGGCCCCGTGACGTATCGAACCGTTCTCGTGGGCCACCAGCAGCGCGGCCAGGTCCGCGTCGACGGGTGCGGCGAACGCGGCGTCGCGGCGGCGACGCTCGTCGGTCTCCGCGAGAAAGCCCTCGACCGTCGTCGGCAGGGGCGCGTCGACGTGGGCAGCGCGTTCGACCGCCCCGCGCACCCAGGGATCGGGATCGGTCTCGGCCGCTGCCCGAACCTCCGGGCGCAGCCTGGGCCAGCTCCACGCGTTGATGGCGGCGGACCGGACGCGAGGGTCGGGATCCTCGGCCAGCGCGAGCCGCGTCGCCTCCGGCAGGCCGGGCAGCACGGCGGCGAAGTGCCGCAGCCGGGCCTCCGGTCCGGTGGCGAGCCGCATGGTCAGCTCCGGCGGCAGTTCGACGGCGAATTCGTACGCCGTCATCACCGCGGTGCGTCGCACCTTCGGGTCCGGATCCTCGGCCAGCACGGCGATCACCTCCGGCGGCAGGTACTGATTCCCGGCGAGGAGCGTGCGCACCTGCGGGTCGGGGTGCGCGACGGCGGCCTGCGCCGTCCGAGGGGGCAGCCGGTGGAAAGCGAGCCAGTACCGGGGGTCGGGCAGCGGGGTGACGGTGAAGACGCGCCGAAGTACCTCGTCCGGCGCCGCCTTGTTCGTGGCGAGCCCCACGATCCACTCCGCGTGCAGGCCGGTGTCGGCTCCGAGTGACCGCACGGCTTCGGCGCGAGTGGTGTCCGCGGCCTCCGGCACACCGAGGGCGATCCGGGTCAGCTGACGATCCTCTGGGTGTGCCATAAAACGATCTTCTCAGTCCTGCCCGGGGCCGGCCGACGGCGAATCGGTTGGCCGACCGGTTCGACCGGTGCCAGGGGCCGTGTCCCGGCCCCTCTGGGCATGGACCGGTTCTTCGCAGTCCTGCACGCCCGCACCCTCGTTGCCGCCGCCACGTTCAGCCGGTCAGCGCGCTGACATGGTCGCGTACGGCGGACGCCACGGCCGCGGAGTGGTCTGCCAGGTAGAAGTGACCGCCGCTGAAGCTGAGGAGGCTGAACTGTCCCGAAGTCCGGGCGGCCCAGTGGCGCATCTCGGCCGGGGACGCCACTGGATCGCTGTCGCCGGCCAGGGCGAGCACGGGGCAGGAGAGCGGCGGCCCCTCGGTGTGCCGGTAGGTCTCCACGACTTGGTAGTCGGCGCGGAGAGCCGGCAGGAACAGGGCACGCATCTCAGGGTTTTCGAGCACGCGCATGTCCGTCCCGCCCAGCCGCCTGATCTCGGCCACGAGACCGTCGTCGTCCCGCAGGTGCACCTCATGCCTCTGCCCGTCGTCGTGTGCGCGACGGCCGGAGACGATGAGAGTGACGGGCGGACTGCCGGCGGCGGTCAGCCGTCCGGCCACCTCGTGGGCGACCACGGCTCCCATGCTGTGCCCGAAGAGGGAAAGAGGGCGGTGGGCCCACGGAGCCAGTGCCTCCACGCTGTCGTCGGCCAGCTGATCGATGGTGCTGACGAATGGCTCCGTCCTGCGGTTCTGGCGCCCGGGGTACTGAACCGCCAGAACGTCGACGCCAGGACTCAGCGCGGCGGAGAGCGGTCGGTAGTAGCTCGCAGCGCCTCCGGCGTGCGGAAAACACACCAAGGTTGCCTCCGCGCCAGGGGACGAATGGAACTGCTGTATCCCTTTACTCGTGACGTGGGCGGCGTGGCTCACCATGGTTACTCCTCGGCGGTGGGTCCGTAGCGGCAGAAACACCCACCCGAGGACGATCTCCGGTGGGAGGGTCGTCGTGGCGGGCTGCGTCCTTTCGCGCCGAGTCTGCGCACGGGCATGCGACGGACGAAGTGGCGCCGACGGTGGATCTGCGACGGATGCGCTTGCTTTTCGAGGCATGCGCTTATGGGGACGGGTTATTGAACTTCGGCCCGGCCGGGTAAAGCTGTCCGGTCCGAATGGTCGGTGCCACCGACGTGGCGGTCGGTGTTCGAGTGAGGCATGGGCTGGGTCATTGTTCACCCGTTCCCACCGATCTGTCCAGCGGCCCAAGGGCCGGAGCGTCACCCGCGGATGACGTGAGAAGTACGCAACGGAAAGCGGGGCGAGCCGTTACCTCCTGGTAACCACTTGGCTTTCTTTCAATCCTTCCGTGAATGCGGAAGCCCCCGCAGGCCGTGCAGCACATACAAAAAAGGGCGTCACCCGTCATGCGAGGCCCGCAGACCCCTGCGCGCCGAATGCGCCGTCCGTCCTCGGCCCGTCGGAGCGGGCTCGGCACGACCTCGCCGTCGAGAGCCCCTCGTCCACGGCCCGCACGCCCACCGAGTCCGGGGGTGGGTGACACCACCGGGCAGTGTAGGGAGAGCCCCTTGATGGCGGAGCAACAGCATGCCTAACGTGATCCCACCCGCTGTTCAAACCCAAGAACTGCAGTTACCGACCGTTTGTTTGCGGTAAGACCGGAAAGCCGCTCGGCCGGCAGCTACCTGAGGCGGAACGCCCCTCGGGTGATGCCTCCGTTATTCATTGATCGCTCGCAACCTCTCCGAAGCACGGCACGGCAATGAGGCTGTGTGCGTGCACGTGCAGATCCGTGCCTGCTTTTCTGGGCGATGTTGCCGGAAGTGCACAAAAGCTACACGCGGCCTTATCCCTTCGTTCCGCCGTCTCATTCCGAGCGGATGACATTCCGCAGCTACCTTCGTGTCCTCCTTCGCGACGCGGCACCCTCACACGCTGTGTGACCAATGCGCCTCAGCAGGGATTTCGTCACTGCCGCAAGATGGGAACAGTGCAATGAACGTTTCTCCAGAATTCCTCAGCCCTCGCGATGACATCGCGGTCATCGGACTGTCGTGCCGCCTGCCCCGTGCAACTGATCCCGACGCTTTCTGGCGCTTGCTCAGCACCGGTACGACCGCTGTCTCCGAGATCCCCGACGGGCGGTGGGACGCGTCAGAGCTCTACGACGCCGACTCCACCCGCCCGGGCAAGACCAATTCGCGCTGGGGCGGTTTCCTGGAGGACGTCGGCCACTTCGACGCGGAGTTCTTCGGGATCTCCCCTCGTGAGGCCGCGGCCATGGACCCGCAGCAGCGGCTCATGCTCGAACTCAGCTGGGAAGCTCTGGAGAACGCCGGTGTGGTGCCCGGCTCGCTGCGTGGAGCACACGTCGGCGTCTTCGCCGGCGCGATCGGCACCGACTACGCGACGCTCAGCCAGCAGCAGGGTCTGGAGAGCATCGACCACCACACCGTGGTCGGCCTGAGCCGTGGCCTCATCGCGAACCGCGTGTCGTACGCGTGGGGACTGCGGGGTCCCAGCTTCGTCGTGGACTCCGCTCAGTCCTCCTCGCTCGTCGCCGTGCACCTGGCCTGCGAGAGCCTGCGGTCGGGCGAATCCGAACTGGCGCTGGCCGGTGGTGTGCACCTGAACGTCGTGCCCGACAGTACGGTCGCCGCCTCGAAGTTCGGCGGGCTGTCGCCCGACGGACGGTGCCACACCTTCGACGAGCGGGCCAATGGGTATGTGAGGGGTGAGGGCGGTGGCCTCGTCGTTCTGAAGCCCCTGCGCAAGGCACTGGCCGACGGCGACACGGTGTACTGCGTGATCCGCGGCAGCGCGGTGAACAACGACGGGGCGAGCGACGGTCTCACCACGCCCGACGTCTCGGCGCAGGAGTCCGTTCTGCGGACGGCGTACGAGCGGGCGGGCGTCGAGCCGAGCAGGGTGCAGTACGTCGAGCTGCACGGCACCGGCACGAAGGTCGGCGATCCGATCGAAGCCGCCGCACTGGGCGCGGTGACTGCCGACGGGCGGGCGGACAGCGCACCACTCGCCGTGGGGTCGGCCAAGACGAACGTCGGCCACCTGGAGGGCGCCGCGGGTATCACCGGGTTGCTCAAGACAGTGCTGGCGATCCGGTACGGCCAGCTCCCACCGAGCCTGAACTTCGAGCAGCCGAATCCCCGCATACCTTTCGCGGAACTCGGGCTGCGGGTCCAGACGGAACTCTCCGACTGGGGCCACCCGGCCCACGAGCGGCTGGCCGGCGTCAGTTCCTTCGGCATGGGCGGGGCCAACTGCCACGTCGTACTGTCCGGCGCACCTCGGACGGTGCACGCCGCCCCGGTGGACGTGCCCGCGGTTCCGGCGGTCGCCGGTGCGATGCCGGTGCCCTACGTGCTCAGCGCCAGGAACGCGGCAGCCGTGCGCGGCCAGGCCGCGCGACTGCACGAGTCCCTGGCGGGACGGCCCGACGTCGACCCCGTCGGCATCGCCTCCACGTTGCTCTCGTCCCGTACGCTCTTCCGCCACCGGGCCGTCGTCCTGGCGCCGGGCCGGGAAGAGCTGCAGGAAAGCCTCGACCGGATCGCGCGCGGTGTCCCCGGCGCGGGTGTCGTCCTGGGACACGCGGACTCCTCGCGTGACACCCGCCAGATCTTCGTCTTTCCCGGCCAGGGCGCCCAGTGGGCGGGCATGGGCAAGGAACTTCTGGCCTCCTCCCCGGTGTTCGCCGCCTGCATAGCACGCTGTGACCGGGCACTCAGCGCCCACGTGGACTGGTCGCTGCCCGAGGTGCTGCTCAGCGGGGAAGGACTGGAGCGGGTCGACATCGTCCAGCCCGTCTCGTGGGCTGTCATGGTGTCACTCGCGGCGCTGTGGGAGGCGGCAGGCGTGTCACCCGACGCAGTGGTCGGCCACTCCCAGGGGGAGATCGCGGCTGCAGTCGTCGCCGGCGCGTTGTCCATGGAGGACGCGGCGAAGGTGGTGGTACTGCGCAGCAGGCTGATCGCCGACCGGTTGGCGGGGAAGGGGGCCATGACGTCGGTCGGCCTGCCGGCTGACGAGGTGCGTGCGCGGATCCGGTCCCACCCGGGTGTCTCGGTGGCCGTGGTCAATGGCCCCAGGTCGACCGTGCTCTCCGGCGATCCGGAGGTTCTTGAGGGCCTTGAGGCCGAATGGGAGCAAGCCGGCGCCAAGGTCCGGCGCATCGCCGTGGATTACGCCTCGCACAGCCCGCAGGTGGACTCCCTCCGGGACGAACTCCTCAGCGGCCTGGCCGGCATCGCCCCGGTCGCCGGGCGGGTGCCCCTGATGTCGACGGTGGAGTGTGCCTGGCTGGACGGTGACACCCTGGGCGCTGAGTACTGGGTGCGCAATCTGCGTGAACCGGTGCGCTTCAGTGCGGCGGTCCAGGAACTGCTGGCCGCGGGTTACACGAATTTCGTCGAGTGCAGTCCGCACCCCGTGCTGACCGCGGCCGTCGCCGACACAGCCGAGGAAGCAGCGGTGACGGGCGTCTTCACGACCGGTTCGCTGCGGCGCGACGACGGAGGGCTGGAGCGGTTCCTCTCCTGCCTTGCGGAGACGTATGTGCGGGGCGCGCCTGTCCGATGGGCCGGCTTCCTCCCCGAGGGCATCGAGCCGTGGCCGGCGCACGAACTTCCGACCTACGCGTTCCAGCGGCGGCGGCACTGGATAACAGCCGGGCCCTCACGCCCGAGTGGTCCTGGGCCGGCCGTCGCCGCGCCGCAGGAGCACGGCGCCGAGCCGGAGCGGCAGGAAACCGACGCGCTGGCCCCCGCGCTCGGTCTCGTCCGAGCGCAGACCGCCGTGGTCCTGCGCACGGATCCGGCGGAGGTCCAGGCCGACCGGACTTTCAAGGACCAGGGTTTCGACTCGGTCATGGCCGTGGAACTGCGTAACCGGCTCAACGCGGCCACCGAACTCGCGCTGCCGTCCGGCGTCGTCTTCGACCACCCCACTCCGGAGCGCCTGGCCGGGGAGATCGACGCTCTGCGCAGCGCGGGCGGTGCTTCCGCGGCGGCGGTGGCCGAGGCCGTGCGCGCCTCGGAGAAGCCGGTCGAGGACGACCCCATCGTCATCGTCGGTATGAGCTGCCGCTTCCCCGGGGGTGTCCGGTCTCCGCAGGACCTGTGGCGGCTGGTGCATGACGCGGGGGAAGCCCTGGGCGACTATCCCGCCGACCGCCATTGGGACGTGCTGGATCCCCTCGCCGGGAGTCCGGCCGACGAGGAACGCCCCCGCAAGGGCGGTTTCCTGTACGACGCGGCCGAGTTCGACGCCGAGTTCTTCGGCATCGCGCCGCGCGAAGCGCTCGCGATGGACCCTCAGCAGCGACTGCTGCTGGAGGCGTCGTGGGAGGCCCTGGAGGCGGCCGGCATCGTGCCGGAGACGCTTCGGGGCAGCCGGACCGGAGTCTTCGCCGGGGCCATGGCGGGGGATTACGGGACACGTCTGCACGAAAGCCCGGACCAAGTCGCCGGACATCTCCTGACCGGCCTGGCATCCAGCGTGGTGTCGGGCCGAGTGGCGTACTGCCTGGGACTCGAGGGGCCCGCCCTCACGGTGGACACGGCGTGCTCGTCGTCCCTCGTGGCACTCCACCTCGCCGCTCACGCGCTGCGCCAGGGCGAGTGCACCCTCGCGCTGGCCGCCGGCGTCACGGTGATGAGCACGCCCGGGATGTTCACCGAGTTCGGACGTCACCAGGCACTTGCCTCGGACGGCCGCTGCAAGGCGTTCTCGGACGCGGCGGACGGCACCGGATGGTCGGAGGGCGTCGGCGTCCTGGTGGTGGAGAGGCTGTCCGACGCCCGGCGCAACGGTCACAGCGTCCTCGCGGTTCTGCGGGGGTCCGCCGTCAACCAGGACGGCGCCTCCAACGGCCTGACCGCGCCGAACGGTCCCTCGCAGCAGCGGGTGATCCGGCAGGCACTGGCCGGCGCGGGCCTGTCAGCGGCAGAGGTCGACGTGGTGGAGGCACACGGCACCGGTACCGCACTGGGCGATCCGATCGAGGCGCAGGCGCTTCTGGCGACCTACGGACAGGAGCGCGATGCCGAGCACCCTCTGTGGCTCGGCTCCCTGAAGTCGAACATCGGGCACACCCAGGCCGCGGCAGGTGTCGCCGGCGTGATCAAGATGGTCATGGCCCTGCGACACGGCGTGCTGCCACAGACACTGCACGTACAGGAACCCTCGCGAAAGGTCGACTGGGCCGGGGGCGCCGTCGAGCTGCTCACCCGGGCGCGGCTCTGGCCCGAGGGCGAGCGGGCCCGGCGTGTGGCTGTTTCCTCCTTCGGTATCAGTGGGACGAACGCCCACGTCATCATCGAGCAAGCGCCGCCGGACGAGCCGGCCGGCGGCCGGCGCACGGAGACCCCCACGACGGCGCGAACGGCCCTGCCGTGGATGATCAGCGGAAAGTCCCCGGCCGCCGTGGCGGGCCAGGCCGAGCGGTTGCGCTCCTTCGTCGAGGCGCAGCCGGAACTGCGGCCGGCGGACATCGGGTACTCACTGGCCACGGTGCGTACCGCCTTCCCGCATCGGGCGGTCGTGACCGGTCGGAACCACGAGGAGCTGCTGTCCGGGCTCGAGGCCCTGGCTGACGGCCGCAGTGCCCCGGGCGTGGGTAGGGGACAAGCCGTGCCGGAGGGCGAACTGGCCTTCATGTTCACCGGCCAGGGCGCCCAGCGCCTGGGCATGGGTCGTGAACTGCACGCCGAGTACCCGGTGTTCGCCGCCGCGTTCGACGCCGTGGTGGACGAGCTGGACCGGCATCTGGACCGTTCGCTGCGCAGCGTCGTCTGGGGTACGGACAAGGAACTCCTGGACCGCACGGTCCACACCCAGGCAGCGCTGTTCGCCGTCGAGGTGGCGTTGTACCGGCTGCTGGAGGACTGGGGCATCCGGCCGGACTACGTCACCGGTCACTCGGTCGGAGAACTGGTGGCCGCGCACGTGTCCGGTGGGCTGTCCCTGCCGGACGCGGCACTGCTGGTCGCGGAGCGCGGCCGTCTGATGCAGCGGCTTCCCGCGGACGGAGCCATGGTCGCCGTCCAGGCCAGTGAGGACGAGGTGCTGCCGCACCTCACCGACCGGGTGAGCGTCGCGGCCGTCAACGGCCCGGAGTCGGTCGTCCTGTCCGGTGACGAGGAAGCCGTGCTCGCGCTCGCCGCCGCATGGTCACGACGCGGCCGCAGGACGCGCAGGCTGGCGGTCAGCCACGCCTTTCACTCGCCCCTGATGGAGCCCATGCTGGATCGCTTCCGCACCGTCGCGGAAGGCCTCACCCCCGCCGCCCCGAACATCCCCGTCGTGTCCAACCTCACCGGGCGCCGCGTTTCCGCACAGGAACTCGGCGACGCCGAACACTGGGTCCGGCACGCACGGGAGACAGTGCGCTTCGCCGACGGCATCCGCCACCTCAGGGAGCAGGGCGTCACCCGCTTCGTGGAGCTCGGCCCGGACGGTGTGCTGAGCGCGATGGCACAAGGCTGCCTGGATGACACCGAACAGCTGATTCTGCCGGTGCTCCGCAAGGAAAGGCCCGAGCAGACGGCCCTGGCTCTCGCCGTCGGACAGCTGCACGCATCAGGCATGGAGGTCGACTGGGCCGCCTACTTCTCGGGCGTGGACGCCCGCACAGTGGATTTGCCGACGTACGCCTTCCAGCGCGAGCGTTACTGGCTGGAGCCGCTCACCCAGGAGCCGGACCTCGCGTCCGCCGGTCTGATCCCGGTGGGGCACCCGCTGCTGGCAGCGGCCGTGCAGTGGGACGACGGGGCGGTGCTCACCGGTCGGCTCAGCACCCGGCGCCTGCCCTGGCTCGCCGATCACCAACTGGGCGACGCCCTCGTGGTGCCGGGTACTGCGCTGCTGGAGACAGCGGCGCGGGCCGCCGAGGAGACCGGCCACGGCGAGGTCGCGGAACTGCTGCTGCACACTCCGCTCGTCGTCTCCGACGGCGAAGCGACCGACGTACAGGTGAGGATCGAAGCGACGGACACCCCCGGTGTGTCCGTGCTCCACCTGCTCTCCCGGCGCGCCGGTGCCGACGAGTGGACCCCTCACGCCACGGGAACGCTGGGCGCGGAGCCGGTCGCCGCACCGAAGGGCGCGGAGCCTCTGACCGCGTGGCCTCCGGCGGGCGCTGTGGCGCTGGACGTCGAGCACTACTACGACGAACTCGCGGCACGCGGCCTCACGTACGGTCCGGCCTTCCGCGGCGTGCAGGGAGTCTGGCGCAACGACGGCGAGCTGTTCGCCGAGGTGCGGCTGCCGGACGCCGCTGCGGCGCAGTGCGGCGAGTACCTGCTGCACCCCGCGTTGCTGGACGCGGCGCTGCACCCGCTCGCCGCGGGCGAGCTGCTGCCCGACACGCAGGGCGCGCGGCTGCCGTTCTCCTGGTCCGCCGTACGCCATCACGCCTACGGAGCCTCGGCTCTGCGTGTGCGGATACGGCTGGAAGGCCCCGACACGGTTCATCTGACGGCCTGGGACACGCAGGGCGGCCCCGTCGTCGAAGCCGGCGTGGTGCTGCGGCCGGTGCCGGCGGCGGGACTCCGGCCGGCGCTGTCCGCCGGCAGCGAGGAGCCGCTGTACCGGATGGTGTGGACCCCGCTCGGGGCCGCGGCTGCGAGTGGTGGGCAGGCGCCGCCGGCACAGCGATGCATGGTGGTCGGCGACGGTCCCGTCGCGGAGGCCGTGCACGACCACCTGGCAGGTACCGGCACAGCGGTGGACCGCGTCGGCGGTTTCACGGGTGCGGAACCCGAGCGGGTGCGCGCCGGACTGGCCGCGGTGCTGGAGCGGATCCAGTCGTGGCTCGCCGGGCCGCGGCAACAGGAGGAGCGCCTGGCGGTGATCACCCAGCAGGCGTGCTCGGCCGGTCCCGACGCGGCGGTCGATCCGATGCACGCGGCTGTCTGGGGGCTGGTCCGGACGGTGCAGACCGAGTACCCCGGACTGGTGCGGCTCATCGACGTCGACAGGACGGAAGGCGTGATCGAGGGGCTCTCCTCCGCCGTGGGTGTCGCGGTACCGCAGCTCGCGCTGCGGGCCGGTGGGCTCCTCGTTCCGCGACTGGAGCACGTCAAGGCATCGGCCGGCGCACCGCCGCCGACGGCCGTCGCCCCGGACGGTGACGCCGCACAGTCGGCGAACACGTCGGTGCTGGTCACCGGCGCCGGAGGCGTGGTGGGCTCGGCGCTCACCCGTCATGTCGTAGCCACTCGAGGGGTCGGCCATGTCGTCCTGGTGAGCCGGCGCGGCGCGGCGGGACCGGGCGTGACCGAGCTTGCCGACGACATCCGGGAGCTGGGGGCCACGGTCACCGTCGCCGCCTGCGACGCGGCCGACCGCGAGCAGGTCGCCGCGGTCCTGGCGGACATCCCCGCCGCGTACCCGCTGCGGGGTGTCATCCACGCCGCCGGGACGCTTGCGGACACCATCTTCGACACGCTGACTCCCGACCGGCTGAACGCTGTGCTCGACGCCAAGGTGAACGCGGTGCACGTGCTCGACGAAGCCACCCGGGAACTGGAGCTGGACTGGTTCGTGGCGTGCTCGTCCGTCGCCGGCTGGTGGGGGACCGCCGGACAGGCGAACTACGCGGCGGCGAACGCGTGTGTGGACGCGCTGATCGAGAACCGGCACCGTGCGGGCCACCCTGCGCTGTCGCTCGCCTGGGGGCTGTGGGAGGAGAGAAGTGAACTCTCCGGGCACCTGAGCGACGTGGACATCCAGAGGATGGCACGCGTGGGGATCGAGCCGCTGTCCACGATGGACGCGCTGTGGGCGTTCGACAGCGCCCTGGCGAGGCGGGAACCGGTCCTCGCACCGGTCCGGCTGGGCGCGGCCGGCCGGCCGGGAGCCGTCACGGGGTCCCTTCCGCCCTTCCTCACGACTGGCGCCTCCGGTGCGCGCGTCCCGGAGCGTGTGCACGCGGCACGGCCGCAGCCGACGAGCCCGGTCTTCGCCCCGGCCGGCGGTTCACCCATGGCACTGCCTCCCACGAGGGAGCAGCGGCGCCAGGCCCTGACGGACCTCGTCCGGACGGGCACCGCGGCTGTCCTCGGATGGAAGGACCTCCGTGACGACCAGTTGGGAGCGGCGTTCTCGGAGCTGGGCGTGGACTCGCTGATGGCGCTCGAACTGCGCGCCGTTCTGAGCAACACCACGGGGACCCAGCTGCCGCCCACCGTGCTGTTCGACTGCCCCACACTCTCGTCACTGGTGGATCACCTCATGCAGGTCCTCGGGGGAGAGGAGGAGCCGGCGGCGGCCCCGACGCCGCAGACCGCGGCCACCACGGTCGCGGAGGACGATCCGATCGTCATCGTGGGCATGGCGTGCCATTACCCCGGAGGCGTCGCGTCCCCCGACGACCTGTGGGACCTGGTGGCAAGCGGTACCGACGGCGTGACACCGTTCCCCACGGACCGCGGCTGGGACTTCGAGACGCTGTTCGCCGACGATCCGGACCTTCCGGGCACCAGCCATGCGCGGTCCGGTGGCTTCCTGCACGACGCCGCGATGTTCGACGCCAAGTTCTTCGGTGTCTCCCCACGCGAGGCGCTCGCCACCGACCCGCAGCAGCGACTTCTGCTGCAGACCTCGTGGGAGGCGCTGGAACACGCGGGCATCAACCCTCACACGCGCAAGGGCTCGCCGACCGGCGTGTTCGCCGGCATCATGTACCACCACTACGGCTCCCGCCTCCACGAGACCCCGGACGGCATGGAGGGCTACCTGATCAACGGCAGCCTGGGCAGCGTGGCGTCGGGCCGGGTCTCGTACGTCCTGGGGCTCGAGGGTCCGGCGCTGACGGTGGACACCGCGTGCTCGTCCTCGCTGGTCGCGCTGCACCTGGCGAGTCAGGCACTGGAGCGGGACGAGTGCTCGCTGGCCCTCGTGGGCGGGGTGACCGTGATGTCCATCCCCAGCACGTTCGTCGATTTCAGCCGGCAGCGGGCGCTCGCCCCGGACGGGCGCTGCAAGGCCTTCTCGGCAGACGCGAACGGTACCGGATGGGCCGAGGGCGTAGGCGTGCTCGTCGTCGAGAAGATGTCGGAAGCCCGGCGCAACGGTCACCGGATCCTGGCCGTCGTGCGTGGCTCCGCGGTGAACCAGGACGGTGCCTCCAACGGTCTGACCGCCCCGAGCGGTCCCTCGCAGCAGCGCGTCATGCAGCAGGCCCTCGCCAACGCGGCACTGTCCCCCGGGGACATCGACGTGGTCGAGGCGCACGGCACGGGCACCGCCCTGGGCGATCCGATCGAGGCCCAGGCGCTTCTGTCGACGTACGGAGCCGACCGCGAACGGCCCCTGTGGCTGGGCACGCTGAAGTCCAACATCGGGCATACCCAGGCGGCTGCCGGGGTCGGCGGCATCATCAAGATGGTCATGGCGATGCACCACGGTGTCATGCCACGGACGCTGCACGTGGCGGAGCCCACGTCGCACGTCGACTGGAGTTCGGGGGCGGTTCGTCTGCTGACCGAACAGCGGACGTGGCCCGCGGAGCACGGCCCGCGGCGGGCGGCCGTCTCCTCCTTCGGTATCAGCGGCACGAACGCCCACGTGATCCTGGAGCATCCGTCGGACCCCGCCCCGGCGGAACCCGACCCGAAGCGGCCCGCGACGAGCGTGCTTCCTTGGGTGCTCAGCGGTACGACGCGCAACGCCCTCGCGGCTCAGGCAAGCCGTCTGCTCGAATTCGCCGACGCCCGGCCTGAAGCGGACGACCACGCGGTGGCCGCGACGCTGGCCTCGGGACGCGCGACCTTCAGGCACCGCGCTGTCGTGCTCGGTGCCGCACACGACGAGTTCGTCGGCGGACTGTCCGCCGCCGCGCGGACGGAACAACATCCCCACGTCGTTCTGGCCGACGACACCCGCGAGGCGGGGAAGACCGCGTTCCTGTTCTCCGGGCAGGGAAGCCAGCGGGTGGCGATGGGCCGCGAGCTGTACCGCGCGTTCCCCGCGTACGCCGAGGCGTTCGACGCGGTGAGCGCGGCCCTGGAGGTCCATCTGGACCGCCGGCTGGCGGACGTCGTCTTCGCGGACGCCGGCGACCCCGAAGCGGCCGCGGTGCTGAACCGCACCGAGTACGCGCAGCCGTGTCTGTTCGCTCTGCAGGTCGCTCTTTTCCGGTTGGTCACCTCCTGGGGAGTGCGGCCGGCGTACCTGGCCGGCCACTCGGTCGGGGAGATCGCGGCGGCGCACGTGGCCGGTGTCCTGTCGCTGCCGGATGCCGCCGAACTGGTCGCGGCGCGTGGCCGCCTGATGCAGGAGCTGCCCGACGGCGGCGCCATGGTCGCGGTCCAGGCTCCGGAGGACGAGGTCAGGGCACTGCTGGCGGGTCGTGACGCCGTCGGCGTCGCGGCCGTCAACGGGCCCACCGCCACGGTCGTCTCGGGCGAGAGCGGGCAGGTCGCGGACGTCGTCGAGCAACTGGAGCAGCGCGGTCACAGGACCCGCGCGCTGCGCGTGAGCCACGCGTTCCACTCGCCGCTCATGCAGCCCATGCTCGACGGCTTCCGCGCCGTCCTGTCCCGGATCGACTTCGGCGTGCCGCAGATCCCGCTGGTCTCCACACTCACCGGCGCGCCGGCCGAAACCGGCGATTTCACCTCGGTCGAGTACTGGGTGACGCACGTGCGCGAGGCCGTCAGGTTCTCCGACGGCGTGCGTGCGCTGGAAGAGGAAGGAGTGCGGACGATCGTGGAGCTGGGGCCGGACGGAACGCTGTCCGCCCTGGCCGCGGGATGCCTGCGGGAGCCGTCCGGAGCCACCCTGGTCCCTCTGCTCCGCAAGGACCGGCCGGAGGACAGGGCGCTGCTCGAAGCGGTGGCCCGTCTGTTCGTGCAGGGTGCCCCCGTGCAGTGGAGCTCGGTGCTCGGTGAGGCGCCGGTTCAGCCGTCGCTGCAGCTGCCCACCTACGCGTTCCAGCGTGAGCGGTACTGGCTCGACTCCGACGCCGCCCCCGCCGCCCGCCGCGCTGCGGACCTGCCCGGCGAGCTGGGACATCCGCTGCTGGGCGCGGCGATCCACCTCGCCAACGGCGGAGTGGCTCTGACCGGCCGGCTGTCCACCGCGGGTATCGACTGGCTGCCGGACCACCAGGTGGGCGATGCCGTCGTCGTGCCGAGCACCGCGATCGTGGAGATGCTGGCCAGGGCCGGGCAGCAGGCCGGTGCCCCGCGAGTCGCCGAACTCGTCCTGCGCGCACCGATGGTGGTCCCACCGGAGGACGACCTGGACATCCAGCTGTTCGTCTCGCCGTCCGGCGGTCAGGGACTGTGCGACGTGAGCGTGCACTCCAGGCCCGCCGCGGCCGGGGACGACGTGCCGTGGACCGACAACGCGACGGCCCGGCTCACGGTTCAGGTGGAGACGACGGTTCCGGAGGCCGACACGATGCCGGCCTGGCCGCCCGGCGGAATGGAGAGGTACGACCTGGAGGGGGCTTACGCCGACCTCGAATGGCAGGGCCTTCGCTACGGACCCGCTTTCCGGGGCGCCGGCGCCGTCTGGTACCGGGACGGTGAGGTCTTCGCCGAGGTCGAACTGCCGGAGCACGTGGAGAAGGAAGCGGGGACCTATCTGCTGCATCCGGCCCTGCTCGACGCGGCGCTCCATCCGCTGACAGTGCCGGGAGTGCTGCCGGCCGCCGCGGGACTGCGGCTGCCGTTCTCCTGGGCAGGTGCGGAGATCCACCAGCACGGTGCCGCACGCCTGCGCGTCCGGCTCGTGCGGACCGGTGACAACACCGTGGCGTTCACCGCGTGGGACCCGGACGGCGGTCTGGTGATGACGGCCGACGGCCTGACCCTGCGGGTGATGGGGCCGGACGAACTCCGGGTACTGGAGAGTACGCCGCAGCAGTGCCTCTACGAGGTGCAGTGGGCGCCGGTACCAGCGGCCTCACCGACGGCCGACGGTCCGGCGTACCGGTACCTGATGCTGACCGGGGACGCCGAGACGGACGCGGCTGCCGCCCGTATGGCGCAGGGTGGCAGGGACGTGCACTCCCTGAAGTGCCTCGACGAGACCGCTCCGGCTCCCGCACAGGTGCGTGCCGCGCTCTCCGCCGTTCTGACGGAGGTGCAGGGCTGGCTGGCCGAGGAGCCGACCCCGAAGGAACGTCTGGTCGTCGTCACGCAGAACGCGGTCACGACGGACGGGCAGTCCCAGAGCTGTGACCCCGCTCAGGCAGCGGTCTGGGGCATGTTGCGCGCGGCACAGACCGAACACCCCGGACGTCTGCTGCTGGTCGATCTCGACGCGGACCCCGCGTCGGCCGACGGGCTCGAGGCACTGCTGGCGGACGGCGAGCCGCAGATCGCCGTACGGGCCGGGAAGGCGCACGCTCCCCGGCTGGTCACGGCAGCGGTGGACGCCCCCGCACAGGCGACGCCCGGCACTCTTCCGGCGGACTCCGGCACTGCCTGGGCTACGGCCTCCCTGCTGGTGACGGGAGCAGGTGGCGTGGTGGGCTCGGCGCTCGCGCGGCACGCGGTCCGGACACATGGTGTGGGCCACGTGGTACTGCTCAGCCGACGCGGCGAGCGGGCTCCCGGCATGGTGGAGCTGGCGGACGAGTTGCGGGCTCTCGGCGCCACGGTCTCAATCGAGGCATGTGACGTCAGCGATCACAGCCAGCTTGCGAGCGTCCTGTCACGCGTACCGGCGGACCGTCCGCTGCGCGGTGTCATCCACGCGGCCGGAACGACCCAGGACGGCACCTTCCGCGGACTGGTGTGGGAGAAGCTGGAGGGACTGCTGCCGTCCAAGGTGGACGCTGTGCACCACCTCGACGAGCTCACCCGGGATCTCTCGCTCGACTGGTTCGTCGTGTGCTCGTCGGCCGCGGGCTGGTGGGGCAGCGCCGGACAGGCGAACTACGCGGCGAGCAACGCATGCGTCGACGCCATGGTGCAGCGACGCCGTGCGGCGGGACACGCGGGACTGTCCCTGGCCTGGGGGCTGTGGGCGGAGCGCAGCGAGCTGAGCGGTCATCTCGACAGTGGTGACCTGCGCCGGCTCGCCCGTCTGGGCATCGCTCCCCTCGCCACCGTGGACGCGCTGACGGCCTTCGACACGGCGCTGGGAGCGGACAACCCCGTGCTGCTGCCTCTGCGGCTGGACACCCGGAACTTGTCCGACACCGAGGCGTCGCCCCTCACGCCGCTGCTGCGCGACCACCTCCGTCAGTCGTCGCACGCGGCGAAGCCGTCGGGCCGGGCGGGAGCCGTGAGGCCGCTCGGGGAGCGGCTGGCCCCCCTGGACGCGGAAGAGCGGGCGAAACTGCTGGAGTCGGTGGTGGCGGAGGAAGTCGCGGCGGTCCTGGGGTTCACCACGACGGAGGACGTCGAGGCGGACCGCAACTTCTTCGAAATCGGGTTCGACTCGCTGACGGCTCTCGAACTCAGGAACCGTATCGAGAAGCTGGTGGGGCAGCCCCTCGCGGCCACCGTGGTCTTCGACCACCCCACTCCGGGCGCTCTGGCACGGTACCTGCCCACGCAGATCACCGTACCGGCCGAAGAGGCGAGGCCTGCGGTGAGTGTCGTCGAGGGCGGGCGTGAGGCCGCGACGGTGTCCGAGGCCGCGGTAGTGCCTGAGCCGGTGCTCCCCCTGGAGGGACTGACCGTCCTGCTGACAGGGGCCACCGGAGCGCTGGGGCAGCTGTTCGCGATGGCTGTGGCGGAAGCCGGGGCGAACCTCGTGGTGACCGGGCGCGACGTGGAAAGGCTGGACCATCTCACGCTCAAGCTGCGGGAACGGCAGGCCGAAGTCCTCGCGCTGCCGACGGACCTGAGTGATCGCGAGTCGATGCCGCGGCTGATAGCGGCGGCCGGCGAACGGTTCGGTTCGGTCGACGTTCTGGTGAACAACGCAGGAGTGACCGGTCCGGCCGGCCCGCTGTGGGAGACGGACGACGACGCGTGGTGGCACGCCATGGAGGTCAACCTCCGTGGCAGCACCCGCGCCTGCCGTGCCGTCCTGCCAGGCATGATCGAGCGGCACGGTGGCCGGGTCATCAACATCGTCAGCTCGGCGGGGAAGCACCGGTGGCCTCTTGTCTCCGGGTACTCCGTGTCGAAGGCCGCGTTGATCAAGCTGGGTGAGAACCTGGCGCCCGAACTGGAAGGGACGGGCGTCGCGGTGCTCAGTTACCACCCCGGCCTCGTCGACCTCGGCATCACCCAGCGGCAGATCGAGGGCGGGTTGACCGGGGAGCGGTGGAGTGACGAAGTCAGGGCGTGGCTGCTGGCCCAGCGCGAGAGTCATCGGCTCGCCGACCCTCGTCGCTCGGCGGAGATGCTCGTCCGCCTGGCCGCAGGTGAAGCTGATCCGCTGTCCGGCCGCTACCTCACCGTGGAGGACGACCTCGCCTCTCTGGTGAACGCCCGGCGACCGGCCAGGTGAGCGGCACGGACACGTAGCACAGGCCGGCTCGGCGCAGTCGGCGCCCCGGTCGGCGACGCGGATTCTCCCAGCGGAGTTTCCCCTCGCCGGCCGGGCCGTGCCGGGCTCGTCCTCTGCTGCTGTGTCGGCAGCGGACGCTCCGGACGCGCAACCAGCCCGGCCCGGGCGTGCGAGCTGAACAGAGAACCGGCGAAGCTCCTGGGCCGGTGAGTGGGATGTCGAAGAGCTCCTGCGACGGCACAGAGCCCCGTACGGTGCGGGCGTCGACGGCGTCGGCCGGTCAGTGGCCGTCCTCGAAGGGCTCACTCGTACCGTGCGCGTGGGTGATCTTGGAAAGCTCGAACGCGAAACGGAAGGCGAAATCACCGGCGTTCACGGGCCGGGCCACTATGTCCGAAGCCCGGTTGAGGCGCTTGACGAGGGTGTTGACGTGCACGTTGAGGCGTCGGGCGGCTCGGGTGGGGCTGCCGAGTTCCTCGAACCAGACATGCATCGTCTCGCGCAGGACCGAGTGACGCGGTTCGACGAGGCTTCCGAGCTGGCTTCGGACGAAACGCCGAGCCAGTTCCACGTCGCGGCTGGCGAAGACCAGCGCGACGACGTCGCAGACGGAGACGATGTTGCCGGCCTCGGCCGTCGCACCGGGACATGCGGGCTGCGGCATGGCCCGGTCTGTGAGGCGCTGGGTCTCCAGCGCCTCGCGATGGGTGATCCGGAAGCCGTTGCTGCCATAGTGGGGCATACCCAGACTGATGCGGACGCCGGCAGGCACGGACAGGCGAGCACGCAGTACGTCCACACCGGGAGGGTTCTCCGGGACGCTGAGCCATCCGTGCAGAGCATGCCCGTCCGCCAGTACCACCAGGTCCTGTCGTGCTCGCAGTTGGGAACCCAGCCGCGTCGCGACCCCCCTCAAAGTGGCTTCCGTGGCTCCGGGGCCCCACACCACGAAACCCATGTGCCGGGTGTTCATCCGATAGCCAAGACGCCGTTCCGCTTCGGCGTCGTCCAACTCGCCCGCCAGTACCGCCCGGGTGGCTTCCAATGCGTCGGAAATCCCGCAGCGCCGCAGTAGTTGCTGCTCCTGACGGTAGACCGCGATCGCTCGGGACAGCGCTGCCTGGCGGAACTGGAACAGCCGGCCCATTGCCACCGACAGCATGTCGGCGCGGTCGCTGTCCCCCGAACAGCTGGAGGCGCACCGCAGTTCCCTGCTGAAGGCGTCGAGTAGCTCGTTTCCCGCGACGTCGTAGCTGAGTACAAGATCCACGAGCTTGATCCCCACTGCGGGGAGCCGGCGTGCCAAGTCCTCCGCCGCTGCGGGGAGTGAAGCCCCACAAGCCATATCGCCTGTGGCCACCGCCTTGCTGACGACCGGTAGAAGTGAGGAGCACGACGCGCGAAATGCAATCTCGACCTCGCGGCCGTTCGTGACGAAGGAAGGAACGGCCGCGACGCAAGCTCGGAACACTCGGTCGGTGATGTCGTCCGGATTCGCGTCGATCCATTCTGCGAAGGCGGTGACGTGGCGGGTGCCGGGCAAGATGGTGCTCATGTGTATGCAATTTACAACCATCTCCGTGGGGAATTGTCGAGGAAAAGGAAACAATGGAGTGAACTCTATTGCGTCCGCACTACGCAGTTGCTGGGTGCTGAGGCGGCCGGGACGGACGCTGTGAACGTGCTGTCGTCGGGCGTGCGAAATGCGGTCCGCGGTGGGCGACGGCATCAATGCGCGGGCGACTTCCGTTTTTTACACCGTGTTGACGGACGTGCGCGCCGTCTTCCTTCGCCGGCGCGATCGTGCCCTCGTCATCCGCCGGGGGAGGAGGCGCGCCGACCCGCAGCCGACCCTGTCGCACCAAGTGACGCACCCGTACACGCGACCGTTGTCGCAACCCGGCTCCCGGACGTCCTCGCGCGGCCCGGCGTGACGACCGGCCGGACCCGGCTGCCCGACGGCGGAGAACGACCGGCCCGTGACAACGGAGGCCGGCGCCGCCGACATCGACGCGCACGTCACTTCGGCGCCTCCCGCGTCACACTCCCGGGCTCGGCCGGGGCCTGGGTGCGAAAGACATGGGGCGGCTCCCCTGTGATCTTGCGGAACACCCGGCTGAAGTAGGCGCGGTCGTGGAAGCCGACCGACCGGGCGACCGCGTGGATGCCGTCCCCGCTCTGCCGCAGCCGCTCACCCGCCCGCTGAATCCGCAACCGGGTGAGGTAGTCCCACACGGTCAGCCCGTACTGCTGGTGGAAGAGCCTGCTCAGATGGTCGGCGCTGATCCCGGCGGCCTCGGCGATCTGCCAGCGGGAGATGCGGTGCCGGTAGTGCTCGTAGAGGAAGACCAGCGCCGCGTTGACCGGGGCGCGGGAGCGCGTGGAGGGCGGACGACCCGTCATCAGCCGCAACAGCGCGGCTGTCTTCTCCGGCCCGAGGACCGTGTGATCGAGCAACAGGGCGGAGTGCGGCTCGGCGCGACGGGCGTCGGCCGTACCGAAGCCGCGGTCGCTCAGCACGACCACGGGACAGGGGGCGGGTCCCGCGCCGTGGTGCATGTGGTCGACGACGTCGAACGCGTACATGTCGGGCAGGGTCCGCTCCAGGATGATCAGCACGGGCGGCTCCTCCGTGACGAGGGCCAGCGCGGTCGTGCCGTCGGGCGCGATCCGCAGGGGATGATCGGGGAGCGCGGCCGACATGAGCCGGACACAGTCCTTGCGGGACCGCTCGGACGCGGCGGCCGCGATGACGGCCCCCCGCAGTGTGCCGGGGCGCAGGGAGCGCAGCGTACGGGACAGGTCCTGTCCCTCGGCGCCGTAGATGAGGAACGGGGTGTGCCGCAGCCGGGGGTGGTCGTGCAGGTGCTGTACGCCGGGCCACTCGTCGGGACCGGCGCCGGACGGGTCCCAGGCGACTGCGGCCGGGGCCAGTTCCTCGATCAGGGAGCCGATGTCGGCGCCCGCCGTCAGCCGGCGCAGCCGCAGACCGTGGCGTTCGGCGAGGCCACTCAGCTCGGGGGCGGGGCCCCGGGACGTGACTACCACAAGGACGTCCCCCCGTCCGGAGGCGGGCGGCGGGCCCCCACCGGGCGTGGGAAGGGGCAGGTCCAGAACGAGCCGCAGCCGGCCGGGGCCGCGATCGGTGGTGAGGGAACCCCCGTGCAGCATCGCCAGCCGGTGCGCCGTCGCCAGGCCGATCTCCGCAGCCCGCAGACCGACGGAGGTCGGTTCCGCCGGATCGGCGGGGCCGGGGGCTGTGGTCGCGCCGACCGGCCCAGGACCGTCGGGGGAAGTGGCCGGCGCGGCCTCCTGAACGGCCCCGGCCCCGGCGGCGGCGGGCACGGGCGGCCGGGGCGGTTCCTGGACGGTACGGGCCGAGGTGACGGTGGTACGGACCGACGCGGGACCGGCCTCGGCATCGAGTGTCACCCGGCCGTCGGCGCCCGCGTGGGAGGCGGCGGCGGACAGGAGGTTGGCGATGATCCGGCCGAGCCGGGCACCGTCGACCGGGACGACGGGCAGCCGGTCGGGCAGGGTGATGTCCCAGCTCGGGCCCGCCGGCCGGGCGGCGCTCGCGCTCAGGAACGCCCGGGCGAGCAGCGGCGCCGGGTCCTGGAGGCGGCGGGTCAGGTCCAGATCGTCCGCCTCGGACCGGGAGAGGTCGAGCAGGTTGTCGATCAGGGTGAGCAGTTGCGTGGCGTCGCGGCGCACGAGCGCGAGCGCGTCGCGCGGCCGGACGCCGGTGTGCCGCAGGAGGGATTCGACGGGGGTGCGCAGTTCGTGGGTGACATGGTCGAGCAGCCGGGTCTTGAAGCGGCTGGCCTGCTCGGCCGCGTCCCGCGCGCGCCGTACCTCGTCGAAGAGGCGAACCCCCTTGAGGGTCGCGCTGATCTGGTCGCCGAGCGCGCGGAACAGGGCCCCCGCGTGCTCGGCCTCCCGGACGGTCCCGGCATCGAAGACGGCGAAGCCGAGGTGGTCGTCACCGAGGTGCAGAGGTTCCAGGACGAGGGTGAAACGGCGGGCGTCCGGCATGAGCGGATCGGGCAGGAGCAGCGCCGCGGGGTAGGCCACGTCGGTGGCGGCGGTCCGTCCCCGGGCGAGGCGCTCGTCCTGGGCGAGCTGCACCCGGGCCAGACCGGGCACCGTGCGGTCCGTACGCCGGCCCGCCTCGTCGTACAGCACGAGGCGGCATCCGGGCATCCGCGCGGTGACCGTATGGCGTTCCAGTACGTCGGTGAGCCCTTCCACGTCCACGACGGTCGTCAGCGCCGTCCCCAGCTCCCGTAATCGCTGGGACTGCCGGACCTGTTCCCAGCGCTCGTACTCCAGCAGCCGGTGGGCCTTCTCGGCCACCATCAACCGGGCCTGCCCGAGCAGCAGTTCACCGTGCTCGCCGCGCGGGGGTGGCAGGGAGGCGAGGACGGGGCCGCGTATCCGCACGAGCGCCGCGTCCCAGGACGCCACGTCCCGCGAGGTATGGACGTGGGAGCCCAACAGGCGTTCCAGCAGGGGCAGGAATTCCCCGGCCGGGGCCGGCGCCGGGCCGGGGCCGGCGGGCACCGTGGCGATGAGCGCGGTGTCGGCGCGGAAGGCGGCGGCGAGCTGCGGCGCCGCGCGCGGCAGCGGTGCGAAGAGTTCCGACGCGGCGGGCCGGAGCCCCGGCGTGGCGGACGCACCGGTGGCGGCGCGCCCGTGAGCGACCAGGGGTGAGTGGCAGCCGCAGGACCGCCGTACGACCAGGGTCCCCGGCACCGCCGTACGGGCCGGCGGGTGCGAGCCGCGCAGCCGGGCCACGAGGGTGTCCACCGCGAGAGCGCCCAGCTCCGCGAACGGCAGCGCGACCGAGGTCAGCGGCGGGTCGGACAGCAGCGCTTCCGGGGAGTCGTTGAAGCCGACGACCGCGACCTCCTCCGGGACCCGTACTCCGCGTGCGGTCAGGAAACGCAGGGCGTCCGCCGCCAGCACGTCGCTGCAGGCGATCACCGCGTCGAAGTCGACACCCGGTACGAAGCCTCTGGCCTCGATCAGGATGCGCATCGCGGACGCTCCTGCGCCCGCCGCGAAGTCGACCGCCGCGCAGGTGAGGGAGCGGTCGTGCGCGACGCGGTGCCGTCCCAGTGCCGTCGTGAAGGCGCGGTGTCGCTCCTGGGAGACCGGATTGGCCAACGGGCCCCGGATACAGGCCAGTCGGCGGCGCCCGTGCACCCCCACCAGATGCCCGACGGCCTCCCGCATTCCCGCGTAGGAGTCGACGGTGAGGGTGTCCTCCAGGCCGCTCAGAGGCTGGTTGAGGCTCACTGCGGGCAGGCAGGCGAGCTGCCGCATCAGGCGTTCCGCGCGCTCGCCGGACGCCGGGAGGCCGAGCGTCGAACTCCAGCACACGACGCCGTCCAGCCGTGCGGGACCGACCAGTTCGTACAGCGCGCTGCGCGGGACGTCGCCGTGGCGCAGCGGTCCGCCCGGGAAGCAGACGAGGTTCACGTCGTTGCGTTCCGCCGCGCCGAGGGCGCCGGACCAGAGGGTGGCGCCGACCCCCAGGTGAATGTTCGCCGTGACGAGTCCGATCGTCGGACGCGCCCCGGTCGGGCGCCTCTCCGGCTCCCCGGCTGCGGGCGGCCCGCCCCGGTCTGACCCGTCCGGGGCGCCGTCCGTCACGCGCTTGTCCAGCTCGTCCATGCAGGTGCCTCCCTCACCGGGAAGAGCCGTCCGCCGCCGGTCACGCGTCCGTGGCCGGTCCGGGAAACGTAGACGAGGCAAAGGGCCGGGGCAAGACCGGTGACGAGCCTGATCACCGGTCCTGCCCCGGCCCGGGCCCGGCGCCCGGCGGTGGCCGGGCGCCGGGACGGGTACGGCGTGGGTCAGATCTTGCCGACGCCCGCGCCGGAGGTCACACTCCCCTTCACCGCCGAGGCGCTCTCGGCGGAGTAGCTGTAGGGGATGGCGGCCACGCTGCCACCGGTCTGGCCGGCCGTGGAATTGACGAAGTGGTTGTTCTTCGCGGCCAGTCCACCGGGGCCCGAGTCGGCCTCGCCCCGGTGGAAGGTGTCGTCGACGTTCTCGAAGTAGTTGCCCTCGACCAGGACACCGGCGTTCTCCGTGGAGGCGACGCCGTACGAGCTGACGTTGCTGAAGTAGTTGTTCAGCACGTGCACCGGATTCCCGAAGCGCACCCTGGGGTTGCGCTGCTTCGTGCCGTCGAACCAGTTGTGGTCGTAGGTGACCTTGAGCTTGCCGATGTCCTCGGAACCGTTGCCGTCGTCATGGCCGAGGAGCATGTTCTTGTCCTGGCTGTGCGTGCGGTTCCACGACACCGTGATGTTCGTGGACGCCCGCTTGATGTCGAGGGCGCCGTCCTTGGCACCGGAGATGGTGTTGTGGTCGATCCAGACCTTCGTGGAGTACTCGACGTTGATGGCGTCGTCGTTGGAGCCACTGAAGGAGAGGTTCTGGATGATCACGTTGTCGACCTTGCTGACGTTCAGCCCGCTGCCCGTGATCCGGCCGGCGGTGCCGACCCCGACCACGGTCTTGTTCGACGTCACCTTGGTCATGCTGCTGAGCTGGATGGTGCCGTTCACACGGATCACCAGGGCTCCGGTGCGCTTCAGGGCATCCGTCAGCTGGGTCGCGTTCGTGACGGTGACGGTGCTGCCGCCCGCGCCGCCGGTGGTGCCGGCGCCGAAGCCGACCGGTCCCGCGGCGGCGACGGCCCGGGGGCTGTCCTGCGGTGCCGGGGCTCCGTTGGCGGCGGTGGCCCCGGTCAGTGCCAGCGCGACAGCGGTCGTCGTCGCGGCGATCATGAGGGTGTGCCGTGCGCTCGTCCTGCGCATGGGGATTCTCCGTCCGTGGGGGTTACTGGAGAGAGCATGTGTACGGGTGGCACCGGTGCCGCGCGGCCGGCATTGAAGTGAGGCTAGAACGCTCGGTGTGGAGGATGACGCGACCTCTGTGGACTATTCCGCTCGGCCGGTGCCCCGGCCCCGCGCGTCACCTCGTCACCGGTTCTGCGCGACACGGCCTGGATCCCGAGGGCCTGCCTATCTCCCTCAGGAACATGTCGACCACGGGACTGGACGCACCAACGCCCCTGCTGAGGTGCCGGGTTGCAGTGAAGAGTGCGTAGGAGTCGTGAGAGTGCGTGCAAGATTCTCGGGATTCGGTGACGGGAGCGGAAAGCTCGGAGGGCTCACTCGGCGCTTTCGAACAGGTCGGGCGCCGACCCATGCGATGGGAGACCGATCAACGATGTTCACTCCGGTACGGAGCAGAGTGCGGACGGCCGCGCTCGCTCTCTCGGCCGTCGCGGCCCTCGCCTTCGGCACGACCGCCACGACCGGCGCGGCAGCGGCCCCCGCTCCTGCTCCCGCCCCCGCTCCCGCGAAACAGGGGCCGACCTCGGTGGCGTACGTCGAGGTGAACAACCACAGCATGCTCAACGTCGGCAGGTACACCCTCGCCGACGGCGGCAACGTCTTCGACGTCGCCGTGATCTTCGCGGCGAACATCAACTACGACACGGGCACGAAGGCGGCGTATCTGCACTTCAACGAGAACGTGCGGCGCGTCCTCGACAACGCCGCCACGGAGATACGGCCGCTGCAGCAGAAGGGCATCAAGGTCGTCCTCTCGGTGCTCGGCAACCACCAAGGCGCGGGCTTCGCCAACTTCCCGACCCGACAAGCGGCTTCGGCGTTCGCGACACAACTGTCGGACACCGTGGACGAGTACGGCCTCGACGGCATCGACTTCGACGACGAGTACGCCGGGTACGGCACCAACGGCACCGGCCAGCCCAACGCCGGCTCGTTCGTCCACCTGGTGACGGCGCTGCGCGCGGACATGCCGGACAAGATCATCAGCCTCTACAACATCGGCCCGGCCGCGGCGCGGCTCTCCTACGGCGGCGTGGACGTCTCGTCCAAGTTCGACTACGCCTGGAACCCGTACTACGGCACCTGGCAGGTCCCCGGCACGGCACTGCCCAAGTCGAAGCTGTCGCCGGCGGCCGTCGAGATCGGCCGGACCTCGCAGAGCACGGCCGCCGACCTCGCCCGCCGCACCGTCAGCGAGGGGTACGGCGTATTCATGACGTACAACCTCGACGGTGCCGATCGCAGCGCCGATGTCTCCGCGTTCACCAGGCAGCTGTACGGCAGTGACGCCTTCTACACCCCGTAAGGCGACCGCACGTCCGGCGCGGTGCTTCCTCGGGGCCTGCCGCGCCCCGTAGGGCCGAGGGCTCTGGACTCCACCGTGCTGGACGACGCGGTCGCCACCCAGGAAGTCGCCGGAGGTGACCCGGGAGGCAGCTGCGATGAATTCGCTGACGTCCGAGCCACCGTAGACGGCCAGGCCGAGCTTGCGTAGGGTCTCGAACCGGAACTGCTGGTCGTCCCGGCACATCAGATGCTGCGTTGCATCTCCCTTTCGAGAAGGGCACGGAAGGTGCGTGCCGGGCGACCGGTGAGGCGCTGGACGGTGTCGGTGATGCGGTCCTCCGCCCCTTCGGCGATGGCACGGTCCAAGCCGGCCAGCATCCCGGCGAACTCCGCCGGTATCAGCTGCGTGAGGTGATCGCGCATGTGCTCGTAGGACAGACGGCGGTGGACCACGGGCCTGCCGGTGAACTCAGTGATAATCGTGGCGATGTCGTCGTAGCTGAGCGCCTCCGGTCCGGTGAGGACGAGATCGCTGTTGGGGGCGTGTGCGTCGGTCAGGGCGTGAGCGGCGACGGCCGCGATGTCCTCGGCGTCGACGAAGCCCACCCGGCCGCTCCCGGTTGCGGTCCGGATGATGCCGTCTTCACGGATGCTCACGGAATGCGCGTGCGCGCCGGTGAAGTTCTGCATGAACCATGAGGGCCGGAGCACCGCCCACTGTTCGAACAGATCGGGCAAGGCCTGGTGCACCTTTCCCACCGCCGGGCCGCCCTCGGGTATGGCCGAGGAGCTGAGGAGCACCGCGCGGTGTACGCCGGCGGTGCGGGCCTGCCGGAGGAACGGCAGCATGACGGTCGCCGGGTCGGAGTCGCCCAGGGGCGGTATCGCGTAGACGCGGTCGACTCCGTCGAGGGCGGCTGCGTGAGTGGCGGGGGCGTACCAGTCGAAGACGACCGGCTCCGTGCCGGGGACCTGGGTGGCGTGGCGGCTGGCGGCTTTGACATGGTGACCGGCGGCGGTCAGCCGCGCGGCGGTGCGGCTGCCGGTGGTACCGGTGGCACCGATGACCAGAGTGGTGCCGGTGGCGGTCATCGGCTGCTCCCGGTGAAGTCGGTGCCGGGTGCGAGGACGGCGAGGGGGTTCCAGTAGTCGCGGTAGGAGGTGATGCGCCCGTCCCTGATGGTGACGACGGCGATGTAGGTCATGTCGAAGGCGCTGTCGGACTCCACCAGGCGGCCTACGCCGCGCATCTCGACCACGATGATCTCCGGATCGGTGGTCTCGTGGATCCGCAGCTCCGGGAAGTCGCGCAGATCGATGTGGTCGGGGTAGGCGCGCATGTAGGCGGCGATGGCCTCCCTGCCCTCCAGACGCGCGGGCCAGCCGTCGGGCGCGAAGGGAAACTCCATGACGCCGTCGTCGGCCCACAGGCCGACCCAGCCAGGGATGTTCTTGTCCAACAGCAGTCGCAGGCTGTGGCGGTAGAGATCCGCCGGAGAAGTTGGTGCGGACATGGGTATCCTCCTTCTTGTAGAATCCGGACCTTGGGTCCGTTTGAAGATACGGACCTGCGGTCCGTTTTTCAAGTGAGGAGCAACGTGCCCGAGCGCAAGCCCCGCAAGGACGCCGCCCGTAACCGGGAAGCCATCCTCGCGGCCGCCGACTCCCTCTTCGCCCGCCGCGGGAGTCCCGAAGACGTCACCATGGCCGGCATCGCAGCAGTGGCCGGCGTCGGCAAGGGCACGCTCTTCCGGGCTTTCGGCGACCGCCCCGGGCTACTCCGCGCGCTGTACGAGGCGCGGCTGGAACCGCTGAGGAAGGCCGTCGAGACCGGCCCGCCTCCCTTGGGGCCCGCCACCCCACCGCAGCGGCGCGCACCCGCCCTGCTCGACGCCGTCCTGTGCTTCAAATTCGACAACCGTCGCCTCACGCTGGCCCTGGAGGAGAGCGGGAGCAGCAGCCCGTATCAGGCGGAGCATTACGAGCGGTGGCACGGCCTGCTCCGAGTCGTACTGGAGCAGATACCCGGCCTGACCGACAGCGACTTCACCGCACACGCCCTGCTCGCCGCCACCCGAGCCGACCTCGTCGAGCACCTGGCCGGACAAGAGCGCGTGGGGCGCGAAAGAATGCGCGCGCAATTGGCGAACTTCACCACCAGAGTCCTGAGTCATGGCCGCCTACAGGGATCGACCGCCGAGGGCTGATCGATAGTCGAGCATGGGTTCGACGGGTGGGGCCTCTCACAAACGGGGGGGGGTTGCCCCTATGTCTTCGGTCGAGGTGGTCGGGTGGCAGTGTGGCTGTCATGGGTGATGAGGTGGCTGTTGGAGGGTCGGTGGGCGGGGGCATGCGTCCGTGCGACTTCTGTGGTCATTCGGTCGTCATCGACTCGGTCGACGAGCGTGACTGCCCCGTGTGCGGCGAGGCTGCTTGGGGTCAGGCAGCTGCGGCTGGCCGGGACGCGTAGAAGGTGCCGTCGCGGAGCATGGCGAAGAGGACGTCGGCCCGGCGTCGGGCGAGGCGGAGCAGAGCCTGGGTGTGGTGTTTGCCCTGGCTGATCTTCTTGTCGTAGTAGGCCCAAGAGGCCGGGTCGGCGAAGGAGGCGAACGCGGCGAGGAGGAAGGCCCGTTCGGGCTGCTTGTTTCCGTGTGTCCTGCGCGTGAGAAGGGGTTGTTTGTAGGGCAGCTCCCGATCATGGTGTGGTGTGAAAGATGAAGGTTTTTGGCCCTTCGGAGTCGCCCTGCGGGGGGAGGCTTCGATCCGCCTCATGCTGCGTTAGCCAATGACTGTCGTGGTGAGCGATGAGGACAAGGCGTCGTAAGAGGCGTCAGGTGGGGATCGGGAAGACGAACTCAAGTGAATCGCTGCTGACGTGTCGAAAAGCAGATAGATGACATCAAAACCGGGGTGTGGGAACGACCTCGGGATGAGCCTGGCGGGTTCCCGCTTATTGACCAGGTGGTGTCCGGCATGGAGGCGACGTGAGCCCGGTCTGCGGCTTTCGCACGGAACAGCAGAAGGCAGGTCCGGCACTGCTGCCGCACTGCGGCAGCGAGAGGGAGTGCCCCAAGCGGCAGACACCGTGAGGGGTCGAGTACCGATGCGGTACCTGCTGGCGGACCGGCTCGTAGTAGTGATGAAGCCCCTGTGACGGGGGTGGAGCGAAGGGGCCTGGGCGTTCGTGACTGAGTTGATCACATCAACCGGACGACGTCTGGGAGGAGTGCGATGAGCCAGTTGAAGTCATCGGCCAAGTTCTGGTGTGCGTCCACCGCGTTGTCGCTGATGACGAGAGCTGGGAGCCGTCATCACCGGCTTCTTCACGTTCCGAGGGGCAAGGGCGGCCGCTGCGATCCAGGCAGGGCCGACGGTCGAACAGTCGAGGTTCACGGTCCTGGAAACGACCGTTACACGAGTCGACATCGAGGACCAGCAACTGCGCACTGGACAGCGGCCTTTACAGCCACATCCTGGACTCCGGGTGCCCACGATGCGGCCGATGGCAACTGCGCTCCTGCTTGGCGACCCCGCGGAGCTTCAGTGCGAGCTCGATGTTCTTGCCTGCGGTCAGCCACGGGAACAGTGCGTGCTCCTGGAACATCAGGGCGGGCCGGCCATCCGTTCCGATCGAGCCGGCGGACGGCCGGTCCAGCCCCGCGACCAGGTTGAGCAGGGTGGATTTACCGCATCCTGAGGCCCCCAGGAGGGTGACGAACTCACCCGGCGCGACATCGAGCGTGATGTCGTCCAGCACGAGTTGCTGCCCGCCGGGCATGCCCGGCGCGGGGAAGGACTTCGAGACGTGTTCAATTCGGGCGGCGTGCGTCACCGGCGTGGCGTCTGCGGCAGCCTTGGCGATCGTGGTGGCCATGGTCGTCACCTGCTGGGGGGGCTCATCGGGTCCGGTTGCCGCTATTCGGCGCCGAGACCGGCGTCGTCGACCTCGTCCTTGCCGTCGGCCTTGAGGACCTTGTTGAGCGGTGCGAGATCGTAGATGCCCTTCAGATCGGGCTTCTCCAGCAGTCCGGCCTTCACCGCGTGCTTCGCCTGGCTGTCGAGGGTGGCGGCCAGCGGGTCGTCGAGGAAGGTGATGGACTTCCAGGCCGGGTCGAGGACCTCGGCGGGCAGCGCCTTGCCCGACAGTTCCTTCAGCGCCGCATTCGCGGAAGCCTTCGCCTTCTCCGGGTTGGCGTTGATCCACTCGTTGGTCTTCACCGAGCCGTGCAGCACGGCGTTGACGACGTCCGGGTGTTCCTTGAGGAACTTCTGCGACACGATGATGTTCGTGATCACGAACTTCTTGTCGGGCCACAGGGTGGACTCGTCGAGCAGTACCTTCGCGCCCTCGGCGACCAGCTTTGACGCAGTCGGTTCCGGTACCCACGCGCCGTCGATGGAGCCGGACTTGTAGGCATCCGGGGTGATCTTGTTGTCCGTGCGCACGACGGAGACGTCGCCCTTGCCGCTCTGCGCGTCGACCTCCCAGCCCTTCTCCGCGATCCAGTTCAGGAACGCGACGTCCTGGGTGTTGCCGAGCTGCGGCGTGGCGATCTTCTTGCCCTTGAGGTCGTCCAGGGACTTGATCCGGTCCGGGTCGACGACGAGCTTCACGCCGCCGGAGGCGGAACCGCTGATGATCCGCAGGTTCGCGCCGTTCGACTTGGTGTAGCCGTTGATGGAGGGGGAGGGGCCTATGAAACCGATGTCGATGGAGCCGGCGTTCAGCGCCTCGATCTCGGAGGGGCCGGCGTTGAAGGTGGACGCCTTGATCGTGGTGCCGCCGAGCTCCTTCTGGAGCAGCCCCTCCTGGACGCCCACCAGAGCGGTCGCGTGCGTGAGGTTGGGGAAGTGACCGATCCGTACTTCGTCGACGGAGAGCTTCTCGGCGTCCGCCGCGACCTCGGTCTGCTTGCCGTCGTCAGTGGACTCGGAACCGTAGCCGCACGCGGTGATCAGGAGAGGAAGTGCGGCTATGGCGGCGATGGTGCGCAGGGTGGTGAGCGGTCTTGCGGAAGACACGGAGGTGTCCCTTCTGGGGATGGGTGGTCAGGGATGCAGAAAAATGCGAGGTGTGCTGCTTCTCGGCACGTACTGACACCCCCTCCTGGCCATCGGCGGCAGTCGTGCTGTCACGGGCAGATAACTGCGACGTGGGGCGTAGTCGGCGAGGATGTCCGATCCGCCGAGAGTGCGCGGGCCGGGAAGCAGCTCTGGCAGGAAGCGAGTCAGCTTCTGCGGCGTCAGAGGGGCCGACAGATGGCACTGGCCGTGCGGCCGAGGTCGATATGGCGACGCCGGGTCAGCAGGGGCAGCGACCGGGCTGCACGGTTGAACGCTCCCATTCCCCTGACCCCCCGAGATCCCTAGTTTTCCTACCTGGTTGATAGGGATCGTGGCAGAAGATGGCGTCGGCCCCAAGGGGTGTTTCGCATGGTGGATGCTGCCATCCCGCCTTGCGGGACAGCAGTCAGTTGATCCAGCGCGTCAGGGGTTTACCCAGGCCCTGGAGGTCTTGGTCAACGCGGATACCTCGGGGGGCAGTTGGGCCGACGACACATCGGCGAGCGACACGCCTTCGAGGATCTCGCGCACGTTTGATCGCAGCGCGATCCAGAGGGGGAGCAGTGACTCGGCGGGACCGGTGTAGGACAGCTCCGGGGGGCGGACCCCTCGCACCGACACCAGCGGGCCGTCCACGACGCGGATGACGTCGGCGATGCTGATGGACTCGGCGGGCTTGGCCAAACGGTAGCCGCCGTTGCCCCCGCGCTGGCTGAGCACGAGGCCGCCCCGGCGCATGTCGTTGAGGATGCCTTCGAGGAACTTGTGTGGAATGTCCTGGGCATCGGCGATGGCCTCGGCCTTCAGTGGCCCGTCGTCCCGCGAGGCGGCGAGCTGCAGCGCGGCACGTACCGCGTAGTCCGCCCTGGCTGAGATCCGCATGCACACATTATCCCGCATGGCTCGGTCGGTGTCCGGGGCGGGGCCGCAGGGCAGGGTGCTTCTGCCCTGCGGCCCCGGGGCTCAGGCCGCGGCGGGGGTGTAGTGCGAGGCGTCGTCGCCCTCGACGACGTGGCTGGGGGTGCCGTCGACACCGGCGGGGACGTCGCCAGCGACGGTCACCCGGTGTAGCAGGCGCGGCAGGTCGCCGTAGTCGTCGGGGGCGTAGTGCTGGGTGATGCGATTGTCGAAGAGGACGAGGTCGCCCGGTGTCCAAACCACGCGAACGATGTTCTCGGGGCGGGTGACGTACGACTGGAAGATGCGCAGCAGGTCCCGGGAGTCGGAGGGGCCGAGGCCGACGATGCTCTGGGCGAAGCCGCCGATGAACAGTCCGCGCTCCCCGGTCTCCGGGTGGACGCGGACGACCGGGTGGGCGGTGCGGTACTTGCGGGAGACGAACCGCTTGCGGTGCTGGGCCGCCTTCTCGCTCTTCGGGGCGGCGTAGTCGTAGGCGTTGGTATGCACCGCCCACAGCTTGTCCGCCAGCTCGCGCAGCGGCTCGGGCAGGTCCCGGTACGCGGCGGCCGAGTTGGCGATGAGGGTGTTTCCGCCGTAGGGCGGGACCACGATGCTGCGCAGCGTGGACGCCTTGGGGGGAGTACGGACGAAGGTGACATCGGTGTGCCAGTGGTTGGCGCGGATGCCCTCGTCGCCGTCGACGGGCAGGATCTGGGGCTGGCCGTCGACGGAGGGGACGGTCGGGTGCGCGGTGGTGAGGTCGCCGAAGAGGGAGGCGAAGCTGAGCTGGCCCGCGTCGTCGAGATTCTGGTCGCGGAAAACGAGTGCCTTGTGTTGCAGGAGTGCGGAGTTGATCTCGGTGACGACGGCGCGGTCGAGTTCGGTCGAGAGGTCCACGCCGAGGATCTCCGCGCCGATACGGCCGCCGATCCTGCGGATGTCGAAGCCCGTGCTGGTGGTCATGTGCGGGTGTTCCCTTCAGGAGGTGATCAGCGGATAGGTGATCTGGAGGGCCGTCAGGAGGTGATGGGCAGGGAGTTTTTCTTGCACCCCGGCGGTCCCAGGGGAGGGCGACGGCCGACGTGCGCCCGGGGTACGGCCTTGTCCCCAGCCGATGTGCCTGCGGTAGCTGCCGAGGAGGCCCCCACGGTCGAGGTGCTCCTCGTCCCGGGCGGTGGGGTCGGCGGGCGGTGGGCGGGTCAGTGGTTCGACGTGGAGCGCGTCGGCCGGGCAGTTCGATTCGCGCTGGAAGCAGGCCGGCGGGCTCCGGGGGACGTACGAGGCGCCGGTGCCGGCGGAGGCACCGCTGGTGCCGCAGTGGCCCCTGTCGTCGAGGACCACATCCGCTCCGTCCTGGTTCGGCTCGAGCGCGGCCGAGGTGGCCGAGGTGGCCGCGGGGCCGCTGCCGGCCACCAGGACGTCCGTGGTGAGGTCCAGTCCGGTCATGCCGGCTGCCCTTCTGCTACGGCCGCCGCGGCCAGCCGGTTGGCGGGGCGGGCCAGACCGTAGTTCTCGCGCAAAGTACCGCCGGTGTACTCGGTACGGAAGAGGCCGCGCCGCTGCAGGATCGGGACGACGTGGTCGACGAAGTCCTCCAATCCACCCGGCAGATGGGGCGGCATGATGTTGAAGCCGTCGGCGGCATCCTGGGTGAACCACTCCTCCAGCTGGTCGGCTATCTGTTCGGGCGTGCCGGCGAAGACGCGATGGCCGCGTCCGGCGCCGAGGCGGGCGATGAGCTCGCGCAGGGTGAGGCCGTCCCGGCGGGCGAGTTCGGCGACGAGCGTGAAGCGGCTCTTGTTGCCGTTGATGTCCCGTTCCTCGGGCAGTTCGGGCAGCGGCCCGTCCAACGGCAGCCCGGTCAGGTCGGTGCCCAGCATCCCGGACAGCTGGGTGAGCCCGTATTCGGGTACCTGGAGGTCCGTCAGTTCCTGTTCCAGCGCGCGGGCCTCGGCCTCGGTCGACCCGATGACGGGGGCGATTCCGGGCAGTACCAGCAGTTCGTCCCCGGTGCGACGGAAGCGGGCGAGCCGGGACTTGAGATCCTTGTAGAAGGCTTGGCCGTCGGCGAGGGTCTGCTGGGCGGTGAAGACGGCCTCGGCGTACTGGGCGGCGAACTCCTTGCCGTCCTCCGACGAACCGGCCTGCACCAGCAGGGGGTACCCCTGCGGGGTGCGCGGTACGTTCAGCGGGCCCTGCACGCCGAAATGCTTTCCACGGTGGTTGATCTCCCGCACCTTGTCGGTGTCGGCGTAGACACCGCGCTCGCGGTCGAGCAGGATCGCGTCGTCTTCCCAGCTGTCCCACAGCTTGGTGGCGACCTCGACGAACTCCCGTGCCCGTTCGTAGCGCAGCCGATGCTCCAGGTGTTCCTCCTGCCCGAAGTTGCGGGCCTCGTTCACGGTGCCGGAGGTCACGATGTTCCAGCCGGCCCGGCCACCGCTGATGTGGTCCAGGGAGGCGAACTTACGGGCGGTGTGGAAGGGTTCGTTGAAGGTGGTGGAGACGGTCGCGATCAGGCCCACGTGCTCGGTGACCGTCGCGAGGGCAGACAGCAGGGTGAGGGGCTCGAAGCCGCCGAGGGCGTTGTGGCGGACCTTGCCCCACAGGGCCAGGCCGTCGGCGAGGAAGACCGAGTCGAGCAGGCCGCGCTCGGCAGTCTGCGCCAGCTGCTGGAAGTAACGCAGATCGGTGACACGCCCGGGCTGGGTGCGGGGGTGTCGCCAGGCTGCGTCGTGGTGGCCGGCGTTCATGAGGAAGGCGTTGAGGTGGAGCCGACGAGGGCTGGCAGCGGTCATGAGATTCCTCGGGTCGAGGGTGGGACGGCCGGGAGAGGCAGGACACCGAAAATGGGGGGCGATCGAGTCAGCCGCCGACTGGCAGGCGCCAGGAACTGAGCCGCCGCTCGACGGCAACCAGGAGCTGGTTGAAAGTCACGCCGATGGCGGAGATCGTGATGATGCCCGCGTACATCTGGGGGATCGCGAAGTTGTACTGCGAGGCGTTGATCAGATAGCCGAGACCCGCCTTGGCGCCGATCATCTCGGCGGCGACCAGCACCAGGATCGACACCGCTCCCGCCAGCCGGATACCGGTGAACATCACAGGCACCGAGGAGGGCAGAATGATTTTCTGGAACAGACGGGGCGCGGACAGGTCCATCGACTTCGCCAGCTTCAGCAGGGTCGGATCGACGTTGCGAACCGCGCTGATGGTGTTGAGCAGGATCGGCCAGGCGCACGCATACACCACGATGGAGATCTTCGAGGTCTCGCCGATCCCCAGCAGCAGTACGAACACCGGAAGCAGAGCCAGCGCCGCGGTGTTGCGGAACACCTCGAGAAGCGGTCCGAGGAGGTCGGCGACGGGCCGGTACCAGCCGATCAGCAGACCCAGCGGCACCGCGACGGCCAGCGCGAGACCGAATCCGCTGAACGAGCGCACAAGGCTGGCGCGTGTGTTGTCGGCGAGCTGACCGTCGGCGGCCAGCCCCCACCAGGCACGGGCGACCTCGCTGAACGGCGGCAGGAAGGTCTGGTCGACCAAGCCGAGTCGGGGAGCGGTCTCCCACAGCAGCAGCAGCGCCACGAGCGCCGCGGACTTGGTCACCCCCCTGACCAGCAGGCGCAGCAGTCGGCGGACCCGGGCCGCCGTAACGGGGACTTGCTGACGCGTTCCCGACTGCAGTGCGTCATGCGGCGAGGGCTCGGCGGGCGGCGTAACAGAGGACTGGGCCGGGACGGGCTCGGCCCCGCTCACCGAGCCCACTGCCGCGGTCTTCTCTGTGGCCGTGCCGGATACGGGGCTCATACGGAAGCCTCCTCCTTCTCCAACTGCTGTGCTCTGGCGACCTCGTCGTGCAGCAGCGACCAGATCTTGTGCCGGTGTCGTGCGAACTCGGGGCTGGAGCGCAGGTCGTCCGTCGCCGTACGGGAATCGAAGGCGACCGGCACGATCTGCTTGATGCGGCCCGGCCTCGATGTCATGACGGCGACGCGCTGTCCCAGGTAGACAGCCTCGTCGATGCTGTGCGTGATGAAGACGACGGTCTTGCCGGTGCGCTGCCAGATGCGCAGCAGCTCGTCCTGCAGCGATTCCCGGGTCTGGGCGTCCAGCGCGGCGAACGGCTCGTCCATGAGCAGGACATCGGGGTCGTAGGCGAGGCTGCGGGCGATCGCCACGCGCTGTCGCATCCCGCCCGACAGCTCGTGCGGATGGCGCTCCTCGAACCCGGACAGACCAACCAGGTCCAGGAACTCCTGTGCTCGCGCTCCACGTTGTCGTCGTGGTACGCCGGTCGCCTCCAGACCGAACTCGACGTTGCCCCGTGCCGTGCGCCACGGCAGCAGCGCGTATTGCTGGAACACGATGCCTCGGTCCAGGCCCGGGCCGGTGACGAGTTGCCCGTCCAACAGGATTCGTCCACCGGTGGGCTGGGTGAGGCCGCCGAGCAGATCGAGCAGGGTCGACTTTCCGCAGCCGCTGGGACCGACCAGGACGATGAACTCACCGGCCGCTATCTCCAGATCGATGTCGTCGAGGGCGGCGAGATGAGTCGTCTGCGCCGCCCCCGGGCGGTCCGTGCCCGCTCGGCCCTTCCTGGACCGGTCCTTGACGGCGAAGTCCTTCCGCACGCGCTCGATCACGACCTTGGGTGTGATGGATTCCTTGGTGGAGTCCGGCATGGGTCAGCTCCCGCTCGTCGAAGGGGAGGAGGCCGCTGGGGAAGCCTCCGTGCCGCCCTTGCCGGCGGCGTTGAACTCATTGGTGTAGAGGTCGGACAAGGCGACCTGGCCTTTCTGGATGTCACTCCGGTCGGCCAGCCAGTCGATCCACAACTGGATCTCCGGGCCGGTGATCCGGCCCGCCGTCTCGGCGACGCCATAGGATCGCCAGAACTTCAGCGGTGCGCTGTCCTCGTTGCGACCGCGCTCTTTCACGATGTCGGTCATCCGCGCGATGACCTCTTCGCGCGGAGTGGAACGGGACCACTCGATGGCCCGCCCCACGGCAGTGACGAAGACCCGGGCCGTCTCTGGGTTCTGCTTCAGGAAGCGGTCCGTCATCACGAACGTGCCGGCGCTGAACGAGCCGAGCAGCTCATGGTCCGTGAACAGCGGACGGACGCCCCCGGTGGCCAGGGCCTTGTCGCGCAGAATGCCACCGAGCACGGCCACGTCGATCTGCTTCTGCCGCAGCGTCTGCTCGGTGTTGACCGGTGGAACCACGAGGGGTTCCACCTCTGCGATCTCTGTCCGGGAGAGGCCGCCTCGTTGCAGGTAGATGTCGAGCACGGCCTCGGAATGTGCCCCGAGGGTGTTCATTCCGACCTTCTTGCCCAGCAGGTCCCGGGCCGAGCGGATGGGGCTGTCCGTGAGGACGTAGAAGCCGTTGTAGGCGTGCTTGTCGGAGCCGTAGTAGCTGATGACGGCCTTGATGGGGGCGTTGCCGGCGGCCAGTTTGACCACAGCGCCGTTGAAGGCGCCGCCGAAGTCGGTCTGGCCGGTGGCCGCGGACTGGATGTCCTGCGGCCCGCTGATGGTGTTGCCGACCCACTTCAGCTTCACGTCCTCCAGATAGCCGAGGTCCTCGGCCAGCTCCGGCAACGTGACCTGACCGGCCCAACCTTGGTACCGGAGCGTCTTGGTCCGTCCCTTTCCGGAGGTAGCTCCGGTCGCGTTGGTGCCGCAGCTCACGGCCACCGCGGAAAGGCCGAGCAAGGAGAGGAACTGGCGTCGGGACGCTGCCGTAGTGGCCATGGAAAGGGTCCTGTTCAGACGAATAGGGAGCGACGTGGATTCGGCGGGCGTACTTTCCTGGAGGGTGAGACGAGACGCCTGCAGGGGTTTTTGGTTTGAGGAATCCCCAGCGAAAGGTGTGCTCGGCAGGTAAGCGCGGCAAGGTGGGACGTCGGCTGAGAAAGGAGAGCTCGTCAGAATGCCTGCGAGAAATCAGTGAGTCACCACGGCAAAATGAACTGGCCGTAGCAACCGACTTCGCAATGGAGCGGGCGAGAGCGGTGCTCGTCAGCGGTTTAGCGGCCGACGGCACAGATGGCACTGGCCTGACGTCGCAGATCGACGTGCAGGTGTGCGGCGAGGTTCTCGAAGTTGCTCACAGTCAACAGAGTTGCAGCCAATTTTGGACACGTCAACGCCGTGCGCGCGGATGTCTCATATTCTGAACTGCCTGACATGCAGGTGCAGTGCGGCGTTCACAATTGCCTGGATGCGAGATCTCGTGGCGAATACCGATCACGCCGAGTTCTGCCGCGATATTCCGATCCAATTCGTTTCCGGAGCGTGCGCTCCGCCGCAGATCCGGAGCCCCGGGCCCTCAGGGTCGGACAGGCAGGACGAACGGAGGGTGCGCACCGTTGAGGAAGTAGTCCCCGACGTCGCGCAGTCGGGGGGCGACCGGCACGTACAGGGTGTGGGTCCGGGCGTTGCGCCAGAAGCGGTCGAAGCCCAGACGCGAGGACGCGGAGCGGGAGCCGATGATGTCGAGGGCGCGGGAGGTGGACTCCTGCGCAGACCTGGAAGCAGCGGCTTCGGCCATGGCCACGAGAACGGAGATTTCCGCGTACTCGTCGTAGGTGAGGCCCTCGCCACGTGCCAGCCCTCCGTGCACGGCTTCCTGCGCTTGATCGGCGAGTGCGGACGCGGAGCGGGTGAGGACGGTGAGTTCGCCGAAGACGGTCAGTACCTGCGGGTCCTGGGGGGAGCCGGCCGGCCAGGCGGGGTACCAGGGCGAGTGGCCCACCCGGCTGTACTCGCGGGCCTCGGCGAGCACTCCCTCAGCGATGCCGAGAAGGAGCTGGGCCGAGAGTAGGCGCCCGACCGGCGATGCCAGAGCAGCCGCGGGTGACAGAATGTCCTCGTCCGCGGACAGGGAACCGAGCACGTCCTGGGCAGCGACCGGTACGGCGTCGAATTCCACGCTCCCGCCGGCCGCGAGCCGCTGGCCGAAGGTGTCGGCGTCGCCGTCGACCCTCACGCCGTGCTGGGCGGGATGGGCGACGACGGCGAGCGGTTCGCCGGTGTCGGCCAGCTCGGCTCGCACGGCGAGGTGGTCGGCGACCAGCACCCCGGTGGCGTAGCTCTGCCGACCGTCGAGAACATAGCCACCGGCTTTCCTGGTCAGTGTCAGAGGCAGTTCCTGACGGGCGAAGCCACCACCCCAGCACCACTGTTCCGCCGCGGACTCCCGCTCGACCTGAGCGGCGAGAGCGGGCTCGGTGAAGAACCGGGCGCTCGACGACAGGAAGTAGTGACAGCCGAGCAGTTGACCGATCGCGGCGTCGGCGGCGGCGATCTCGCGGACGACGGCGTAGGCGGTGGTCCAGTCCGCACCGCCTCCCTCGAGCTCGGCCGGCATCAGGAGGGTCAGCAGTCCCGCTTCACGCAGTCGGGCCACCTCGTCGAAAGGGGCCTTGCCCGCCTGCTCCCTGGCCGCCGCGTCCGTGGCCAGGTCGTCAGCAGTTTCGCGGGCCACGCGCAGCCAGTGCGCGCGGCCGGGCCCGGCCCGGCCGGATTCCGGGGCGGGGCCGGACGGCGCAGTGTCAACGCCCATGACGGTGGTCTCCTCAAGGCCGGTGACAAAGTGCGGTGTCGGTGCTCTCCTGCTGGTCGGGCACGTACTTGTAGCCCACGCGCCGTATGGTGACGATGCGGTGCCGGTGAGCCCTGCCGAGCTTGCGGCGCAGGCGCGCGATGTGGACATCCACGGTGCGGCCGTCGCCGATGTGGTCGTAGCCCCAGATGTCGGCGATCAGCTGTTCGCGCGAATGCACCTGGTGGGGATGCTGAGCGAGATGGGCCAGCAGCTTGAACTCAAGGTATGTGAGGTCGAGTTCGCGTCCGTCCAGTTGCGCAGCATGCCGTGCGGGATCGATGCTGACGGCGCCGCCTGCAGTCTGCTGCGCGGGAGGTGAGTCCGTGTAGGCGACCGGTCGGATCGCCGGTCGTGTCACGCCCTCGGCGAAAAGCCGGGCGGGGTCGGTGCCCTCGGGGACGAGTACGAGGTAGCCGACGAGGGGAGCGGAACCGGCTCCCTCGTCGCCGAACTGCGCGGTGCCGTTCACGAGGCGGAGATGGCGCATGTCGGGCAGTGGCGAATCCGATGGAGTGGCCGGAAGTGCCGTGGTCATGGCGGTCGTCCTTCAGGGGTGCGTCGGGTCATCAGCGCACCGGTGGGTTTGCCTGATCACCTGGGATGAGAGAGAAGGATCGGAGTGGCACGCGCAACGTGTGAGCGGCGTGCCCTACACGCGACAGCAGGCGGCGCTGACGACGTGACCAAAGTCGACATGCCGACGACGAACGAGTCGCTGCTGCGTGTGGGCCATGTACTCATCCTGCGCACCCGCTGGGCGGGCCGTCAATACTTTCCTAGTAAATCGATAGGAAATATAGGGAACACACACCGCGGGCGGGGCCCGCCGGCCACCGGCCACCGGGCGTCGGGTGCGTCGCACTGTCCGGCCGGGCAGGTTGCACCGAGTGCAGCAGGTCGTGCACTGCGGTTGTCGTGCCGATGACCGTCCGCCCCGAATGCGCGACGGGGCCTGACCCCGGGACCGTACGATGTCGGTCGGTCCCGGGGCCAGGCCCCCGGCTCGCTCTCGTGGTGCGTCACCCTGCTCTCGCATAGCGGCTGGAGGGACGAGCCAGGCCCAAGTGGCCGCGCAGCGTGGTGGACCCGTACGCCGCACGGAAGGCTCCGCGCCGCTGCAGCTCCGGGACCAAGCCCCGGGTGATCGCCGTGAGTCGTGCGGCAGGGTGCCCGGGCGGAGGCGGAAGCCGTCCAGCCAGGTCGAGTGCCAGCCGAGCAGCAGACCGGCGAGTTCGCGGGGCCTGCCGGTGAAGATCGCGGCGTCGGAGGCGAGTCCGGACCCGGCCGCCTCGTCCAGGCGGGCCTTGCGCCCGGCTGCGGCTCCCGGTTCGTCATTTAGGAACACGACGAGGTCCGCGAAGGTCCGCAGCGGCCGGGCGCTCACGTTCCGGCCGGTACGCTCCACCGCCTCGCCGACCTGGCCGATGACCAGCGGGGTGGCCGGGGCGCCGGGGGTGCCGGAGGCGGCCGGGGTGCCCTTCGGGTCGATGGTGCCGGTCGTGCAGAGGCCGACCGGCTCTACTTCACGAGGTGTTCATGCAGCGCCGACAGGCTCCCGCGCCCCGTCCACCCCGCCGGGCAGCGGCCGGCGGGGTGGACGGGGCGCGGGGAGGCGCGTTCGGGGACGCGGTGGCTCCTCCGGGAGAGCAGGACAGGCGCTGGTGGACGTGGGGGCCGGGGCCATCATCGTGTGGTGGTGCCAGCCGGGGAAGGGACGGCCCTCGAAGTCCAGCACGCCGAACTGTTCACGCAGCGTGGCCACGGCCGAGAGAGCCGGTGTTGCTGCGCGCCAGCCGGAGGACGGTGAGGGTGCCTCCGGCGGTCGGTCGTCAGGCCGCCGGGACCGAAGCCTCCTCCGCCTCGGCCACAGGCCGCTGGGCGGGGAAGCCGGCCTGCCGGGCGTAGAGCACGACCGCGATCACCGGCAGCAGGAGCAGCAGAACCGTCCAGGGGAAGGACTCGCTGCCGGCCGTGTCGAGCAGGATGCCTCCGACGATGCCCCCGCCCGCCATGGCGACGTTCCAGAGCGTGACGAGCATCGCTTGGGCCGCGTCGGCGGATTCGCCGCCCGCGTCACCGACTGCGGTCTGCAGCAGGGTGGGCACGCCACCCCAGCCGAGCCCCCACAGAGCTGCGGCGACGTAGACGAGCGCGGTGGTGTCGGAGAGGACGGCCAGGAGCAGCGAGGCGACGGCGACCAGCAGGGCGCCGCCGACGGTGAGGCCGCGCAGCCGCCGGTTGATCTGCGCGCCGACGATCCAGACGCTCACCAGCGAGGTGGCGCCGAAGACGAGGAGGATCAGGCCGGCGGAGCCGCCCAGGCCCAGGTCGTCGAGGTACGTGGCGATGTACGCGTACAGGATGGTGTGGGCCAGCACGAAGACCAGCGTGACGAAGAGGACGGGAAAGACCCCCGGGATGCGCAAGGTACGGAGCAGCTTCGGCCGCCCGCCGCGCCCCTGGCCGGGGAAGTCAGGTACGGCCGCGAAGATCCACACCAGGAGCACGACCGTGAGCACCGTCATCGACAGGAACGCCACACGCCAGCCGAGCCAGTGGCCGAGGAACGTACCGGCGGGCACACCGAGGGAGAGCGCGACGGGGATCCCGGCCATGGCGATGGCCAACGCCTTGCCCTGGAGGTGTACGGGGGCCAGGCGTCGGGCGTACCCGGCGAGCAGGGCCCAGGCGAGACCGGCCGCGACACCGGCGACGAACCGGGCCACCATCGTCAGCTCGTAGACGGACGAAACGGCCGTCACGGTGTTGGCGAGGGCGAACCCGCCCATGGCCGTGAGCAGCAGCTTCTTGCGCCGCCAGCCCGCGGTGGCCGCGGTGAGCGGGATCGCGGTCAGGGCGGTGCCGATCGCGTAGACGGTGACGGTCTGGCCGGTCGCGGACTCACTCACCCGCAGGTCTTGGCTCATCGCGGGCAGCAGGCCGGCGGGGAGGGTCTCGGTGAGGCTGGTGATGAAGACGGCGGTGGCGAGGGCCAGCAGCGCGAAGAGCGGAAGCTTCTGCTGTTCGTCGCCTCCGCTCATCGGGTTCGGTGCCGCGGCGGCGGCGGGCGCCCTGTCGGGTGCGGTGCTCATGGGGTGTGCTCCAGATTTCCGGAAGGGAGGTGTGGGACGGTGGCGGGCGGCTGGGTGCCGGAGGCGGTGGTGGTGATCCGGCGCGGCCGGCTCACGGGTGGCCGAGTCCGTGGTCGACGGGCAGCCGGGCCCCGGTGGTGAACGTCGGCCGACGGGGTGACGACGCGGGCGGCGGCGCCGAGTTCGGCGATCGCGTGCGCGCGCTGTTCGTCGGTGCCGGCGGTCAGTAGGACCGTCGCCCCGCCCTCCACGAGACGCTCGCAGGTGGAGCGGTGCCACCGGCGGGGACGACTCTGCGCCCGGGTGCTTCGGGAAAACTTCGGGGCGGCTGACGGCCGGGGCGCCGGTCCGTCTGACATGTACGGTGGCGGCTATGCGGTTTGGGGTACTCGGACCACTGGTGGTGTGGGACGGCGAGGGACGGGAAGTCAGGGTCCCCGAAGCCAAGGTCCGGGCCCTGCTGGCGGACCTGCTCGCGAACGACGGGGGACCGGTCTCCACCGACCGGCTCATCCACGATCTGTGGGGCGACGCGCCTCCGGGCAAGCCCGCGGGTGCCCTCCAGGCCAAGGTCTCCCAGCTGCGCCGGGTCATCGGCCGGGACCGGGTGGTGCGCCAGCCCGCCGGTTACCGGCTGCGGCTCGACGACGGCGCCGGCGACGAGGTGGATGCCGTACGGTTCCGTGCCCTCGTGACCGAGGCCCGCCCCGTCCGGGACCCGCACGCCCGTGCCGCGCTGCTCACGGAGGCCCTGCAACTGTGGCGGGGACCGGCGTACGCGGACTTCGCGGACGGCCTCTTCGTGCGGGGGCCCGCGCAGCGCCTCGCGGAGCAGCGGCTCTCCGTGCTGGAGGAGCAGGCGGAAGCGCGCCTTGAGGCGGGGGACTACGCGTTCCTCGCCGGGGAGCTCGGCGGCCTCGTCGCGCTCCACCCGCTGCGGGAGCGCCTGCGGGCCGCCCAGATGAGGGCCCTCTACGCGGCGGGCCGCCAGAGCGAGGCACTCGCGTCGTACGAGGACCTGCGCACCCGGCTCGTGGGAGAGCTGGGGGTCGACCCGAGCCCCGAACTGGTCACGCTGCACAGGGCGGTGTTGCGGCAGGAGCCGAGGCTGAGCGCGAGGGCGTACGCGTACGTGGCGTCGGCGGACGACTCCGCAGGGCCTGCGGAGCACGTATTCCCACAGGGCACGGCGTCCACCACTCCCGCCGCGGGCGCCCCGTCCACCGCAGCCCTCTTCCCTCCCTCCCATTCCAACCTCCCAGTCCCCCTCACCCCCCTCGTCGGTCGCCACCAGGCGCTTGCCGATCTCTACCAACTCCTCATGGAGAAGAGGCTGGTGACGCTCACCGGTCCCGGTGGCGTGGGTAAGACCCGGCTGGCCATTGCGGCGGCCACCGCCGAACGGGCCGGCACCCGGTCCGGTGAACTCGCTGACGGCGTATGGCTCGTGGAGTTCTCCGGCGTCCGCGCCGGCACTTCCGCCGACCTCGCCCAGGTCGTCGCGGCCACCCTCGGCATCCGGGACGACGCCCCCCGCCCCCCGCAGAGCCCCGGCGCCGGGGCCCCCTCCCTGCCGCACCGCCTCGCCGCCGCCCTGCGCGACCGCCGCACCCTGCTCGTCCTGGACAACTGCGAGCACGTCGTCGATGCTGCCGCCGAGCTCACCGAGCTGCTCCTGCGCACCGCTCCCGGGCTACGGGTCCTGGCCACCGGGCAGGAGCCGCTCGGCCTGGCGGGCGAGACAGTGTTCAGCGTCGAACCCCTGCCATCCGCCGACGCGGTCCGGATGTTCATGGAGCGGGCAGCCGCCGCCACCCCCGGCTTCCCGCGCGACCCGGACGCCCTGGAGGGGCCCGAGCGCCGGGCCGTCGCCGAGATCTGCCGCCGCCTCGACGGCATCCCACTCGCGCTGGAACTGGCCGCCACCCGCGTACGGGCACTGGGAGTACGGGAGTTGGCGGACCGGCTCCATGATCGGTTCCGGGTGCTGACCTGCGGGCGGCGCGGCGCACCGGCCCGCCAGCAGACGCTGCGGGCGGTGATCGACTGGAGCTGGGAGCTGCTCAGCGCGCCCGAACGCATCGTCCTGCGCCGCCTCGCCGCGCACAGCGATGGCTGCGACCTGGCCGCCGCCGAAACGGTCTGCGCGGGCGACGGCGTCGCCCGGGGCGAGGTGCTCGACCTCGTCACCCGGCTGGTCGACCGGTCCCTGGTGGTCGTAGTGGGCGGGCCCATCGGCCCCCGCTACCGGCTCCTGGAGTCCGTCGCCGCGTACGCGACCGAGCGACTCCACGAGATGGAGGACCTCACTGCCGTACGGGACCGCCATCTGGGCCACTACAGGGCCCTGGCCGAACACGCCGAGCCGCAGCTGCGCGGCGCCGGGCAGCGGCCCTGGCTGGCCCGGCTGGACGTTGAGGCAGGTAACCTGCGCACGGCACTCGACGAGGCGGTGCGCCGCGCGGGCGCGGGCGAACCGGACGAGGCGGTGCGGCTGGCCACCGCCCTCGCCTGGTGGTGGCTGCTGCGCGGCCGCCTCACGGAAGCCCGCCGCAGCCTGGGGGCGGTGCTGGCCGCAACGTCCGCCCGTCCTGCCCCCGCCGAACTCGTCCTGCTGCACGCCGCCTTCGCCCTGCTCACCGGGGATCACACCGCAGCCGCCTCCACGGCCGACAGCCGCGGCCTCACTGCCACCGGCGAAGCCGTCCCCGACCCCGTACGCCGGGCGCGGGCGCTGTGGCTCTGTGCGTACGGCCTGTTCAGCGCGGGCGACGCGACGAAGGGCGGCGAGGTGAACACCTACGCACTCACCCTCTTCACCGCTGCGCAGGACCAGTGGGGCACCGCCGCCGCGCTCGGCCTGCGCGCCACGCTCGCGCTGGTCTGCGGCGACCTCACCGGCCTCGGCCGTGACGGGCTGCGCAGCGCCCTGATGTTCCGCGAACTGGGCGACCGGTGGGGGGAGTTGCAGACTGTTTCGCCGCTCGCCGCGCTCGCCGAGATCAGGGGCGCGTACGAGGAAGCGGAGCGGCGCCAGCACGACGGGTTGCGAATGGCACGGGAGCTGGGCCTGGAGGCGGAGGTGTCCGCGCGGCTCTCCGGGCTCGGACGGCTCGCACTGCTCGCCCGCGACTGGGACCGCGCGCGCCACCTGCACGAACAGGCCCGCACCATCGCCGCCGAACAGGGCTACAAGTACGGCGAGATCCACTCAGAGATGGGCCTCGCCCTCGGTGCACGCCGCTCGGACGACCTGAAGGGGGCCGAGGCGTACCTGCTGCACATCCGCGACGGCTACGCCGACGTCTCCTCCCGGGCGGGCAACCACCTGCTTCTGGCCGAGCTCGGCTTCGTCGCCGAGCTGCGCGGTGACGCGTGCGGGGCGGCGGCCCTCCACCTGGAGGGCCTGGAGATCGCTCTCGCCCTCGACGAGCCTCGCGCCCTGGCCCTCTCCCTGGAGGGCCTCGCCGGTGCGGCCGCGCTGCCCGGCCACGAGCCCGCCGCCACCCGCGCGGCCGTCCTCCTGGGCGCGGCGGCGGCCGCCCGCCACAGGGCCGGAGCCCCGCTGCCGCCCGCCGAACGGGCCGACGTCGACCGCATCACCACCTCGGCCCGGGCAGCGCTCGGGGCGGATGCGTTCTCGGAGGCGTACGAGAGGGGCGCCCGGCTGACACCGGAGGAAGCGGTCCACCACGCCCGCACGGCACACCTGCCGGTCAGCACCTCCGGGCGGCCCGCCGATACGTAGCTGACACAGACCCGCGCGCTTCCCGAAGCCTGCCCAGGCAGGCAGGAAGGAACGTGTCGGAGATGCGGGCCTCGCCTTTCGCAGACCATTGTCCCCGGCGACGACGGACCTTGAGGAACGCAACACCGCGGGTGGGCTACCGGTCGCCGGCGACTGCCGGGCGGGCGTCGGGTGCCGTTGCGCTGTCCAGCCGGGCACGTAGCGTGGCCAAGCGGATCCTGAGCCTTTGCAGGGGCGTGGGCGGTAGTGCACGGGCGGAGCCACGCGCGTAGTGGCGCTCGACGTAGAACTGTCCCGCGCTGAGGACGGTCGTGACAGCGATGTACCAGAGGGTGGCGACCATCAGCAGCGGGATGACCTGATAGGTCTGGTTGTAGACCGGCTGTACGAGTACAGCAGGTCGTGCACGGCCAGCACACTGACGATGCTGCTGCCCTTCGACGTGCCGATCAACATGTTCCCCGCGGTCGGGGCGATCGAGCGCATCGCCTGCGGGATGACGATCCGGCTCAGGGAGCGCCGTCTGCCGATGCCGAGGGCCTGGGCGGCCTCCGTCTGGCCGGGGCCCACCGAGAGGATGCCGCCGCGCACCACCTCGGCGGCGTAGGCGGCTTCGTGCAGAGTCAGGCCGATGACGGCGGTGAGGGTTGGGCCGAGCAGGTTGACCGTTTCGACGGTGACGAACTGTGGCCCGAAGGGGATGCCGAGGCCGAGCGTCGGGTAGAGGGCACCGATGTTGCACCAGAACAACAGCTGCGCCAGCAGCGGGGTGGACCGGAAGATCCAACGTAGCCCCAACTCAGCGTGCTTGGAAGCGGGTTGGCGGACAGCCGCAAGACAGCCGGCGGGATGCCGAGCAGGAAGCCGAGCACCATCACCAAGCCGGTCAGCCACAAGGTGAGCAGTAGCCCGTCGAGCACGGCGGCGGTGGTGAAGTACCCGCCGACGACATCCCACTGGAAGGCGCGGTTGCGGACGACGGAGTTGACCACCATCGCGAAGACCAGCAGCGCGGCGGCAGCGGTCAGCCAGCGGCCGGTCTGCCGGCGCGGCACGATCCGTGGCTGATCGGCGTCTGGGCCCGGGTGGCCCGGGGCGTGGCCGGGGGCTTCCGGTCGTCCTGCGAGTGGGACGGGTGCGAAGACAGGGGAGGAATCGGCAATGTCGGACGGCGAGACCATCAGGAGGCTCTCCAGGGGAGGGAGGCGCATGTCGGTGACCATCCGGCGGTGCACATTCGTGCATTCCGGGCATGTTCCGTGCGGGCACAGGGTGATGGGGCGGGGTTCGGCGTCATCGCGCTCGCCGCGTCCCTCAACGCGGCCGGTACGGCTGCCGCGCGGGGGCGGAGCCGGTCCGCCCCGATCGTATGGGCACACCACGCGGACGTGTCAACCACGCGCAGGAACTGCGGGGCGCGGGTCCGGCATCCGGGCCGTGCTTGACGAGAAGCGAGATGTACTGCTCAATTAGTCGCATGAACGCCGAGCAGTGCCTGGTCGCCCGTGCCCACATCGACTTCGGTCGTGTGTGGTCCGCCGCGTGTTGCGCCTGACGCGGCAGCGGGCCGTCTGACCGGCCCTTCACTCCCTCGGTGACCCCGTCGCGGGCCGAGTTCCCCCTTTCGCAGCACCGCCGTACGCATGCGCTGAATCCGCGTACGGACGGGTCCTGCGAGATCTGACAAGCGCTGCCGCCGCGCCACCTCGCCCGAGGCCCATGCCCCGGCGACATCACACCTGCTCACCACCCGGCTCCCAGCACCTCGAAGCGCCGTCACACCCGGCCGCACCGAGGGCTGCTCCGCCGTGCCCGCCTGCTCTCCTTCCGGAACAGCCCGGCCCCGGAGGACTCGAGGAAAGGCCATCTCCCATGCCAGTGGAATTCCTTGGCATCGCCGCCACCAACGACGGTTCCGAAACAACCCCGCGCTCCGGCGCCGCCTTCGACAAGGAGTTCACTCTCCGGCTCGCCCGAGCGCATGAGGACCACGGCTGGGACCGCGTGCTGTTCGCGTACGGTTCCGGATCGCCGGACCCCGCGCCTGCCGCCGCGTACATCGCGAGCAGGCTGGACCACCTCCAGATCCTGCTGGCACACCGGCCGAACGTCTCGTACCCGACGTTCGCCGCGAAGACCTTCGCCACCCTCGACCAGATCAGCGACGGCCGGCTGACCGTGCACTTCATCACCGGAGGCAACGACCACGAGCAGGGCCGCGAGGGCGACACCATCACCAAGGACGAGCGCTACGCCCGCACCCGCGAGTACATCCGGATCGTCAAGAAAGTCTGGACCACCCACGAGCCCATCGACCACGAAGGCGAGCACTACCGCTTCCACGACTTCGTCAGTGATGTCTTCCCGGTACAACAGCCGCGCCCCAACGTGTCGTTCGGCGGCTCCTCGGCGGCCGCTCACGCCGCGGGGGGCGCCGAAGCCGACATCTACTGCCTGTGGGGCGAGCCGCTGGAGAAAACCGCCGAGCAGATCGAGGCCGTGAAGGCCGCCGCGAAGGCCGCAGGCCGCACCGACGTGCCCCGCATTCAGGTGGCCTTCCGCCCGATCATCGCCCCGACCGAGGAACTGGCCTGGGAGAAGGCTCACCGCACGGTCGGCGCGATCAAGGCCCGCAGGGAGAAGGGCGAGCCGGTCACCAAGCGCCACAACGATCACGCGCAACAACCGCAGACCGCACCACCACAGAACGTCGGCTCGCAGCGACTACTGGCCATCGCCGAGGCGGGGGAGCGCTACGACCGCGCCTTGTGGACCCCGACCGCCGCCGCGACCGGTGGCGCGGGCAACTCCAACGCCCTGGTCGGCACCCCCGAGACGGTCGCCCAAGCCCTCCTCGACTACTACGACCTTGGTGTCGACATCCTCTCCGCCCGCGGCTACGACCTGTTGGGCGACGCGATCGACTTCGGCCGGTACGTGATCCCGATCGTCCGTGAGGAGGTCGCCAGGCGCGACGCCGAGCGGGCTGCCCGCGGCCCGCAAACCCTCGTGGCGGTGAACGCATGACGTCCGTCACCCAACCACTTCTGCCGGAAAAGCAACTGACGGTAATTCAGATAAGCATGCGCGACCCGCGGGTGGTGCCCCTGCTGCGCGAACTCGGCGACGAGTACTCCACGCGCTACGGCAGGGACGCCCACGCCGAACTCGCCCGCTACCCCGACCAGGAGTTCACCACACCGTACGGCGGGGTGATGCTCCTGCTCATCGAACACGGCGAGCCGGTCGCGGGCGGCGCCTTCCGGCGGTTCGACGCGACCACGGCCGAGCTGAAGCGGATCTGGACTCACTCCGCCCACCGGCGGCGCGGTCTGGCCCGGCGCGTCGTGGCCGAGCTGGAGCACGAGGCGAGCGCCCGCGGCTACCGCCGGATCTACCTGACCACCGGCCCGCGCCAGCCCGAAGCCCGCGGCCTGTACCTGACGACCGGATACACCCCGCTGTTCGACACCGAGGCCGACCCGGAGAGCATCGGCCCCCTGCCCTTCGAGAAGCACTTGCCGACCGCACCACACCAAGGAGAGGCAGCCGACCTATGAGTTTCCGTACCCCAAACCACGTCTGCGCATGGCTGCCACCACCATGCTGCTACCCGTACTGACGTTGACCGCCTGCGGGGGCGACGACACCTCCGCCACCTCACCGGCGGGTTCCCGGGCATCCCCCGCACCGACCGACGACCCGGTCGCCGCCGTACGCAAGGTGGTCTCCGTCGCTGCCCTGCTGCCCTGCTGCCCTGCTGCCCGCCGACGCCCGCCAGGCGGGCACGCTGCGGGTCGGCAGCTCGATCGGGTTCCCGCCCGTGGCGTACTACCCGAACGGGCAGGACAAGCCGCCTGCCGGCCAGGACCTCGACATCGCGGACGCGGTGGCCAAGGTCCTCGGCGTGAAGCTGGAGCGTCAGGACGCCTCCCCGGCAACTTCGGGGTCACCGCCGATCGTCTGAAGACCATCGACTTCGTCGCCTACATCAACGACGGCCAGGGCTTCGCAGTGAAGAAGGGCACCGCACTCAAGACGAAGGTCACGGACCTCACCCAGCTGTGCGGGCTGACCATCGGCACCGGAGCCGGCACCACCTTCGATGCGACCCTCACCGCGCAGAAGGGCGTTTGCGCCAAGGCGGGCAAGAAGCCGTACGACGTGAAGGTCTTCTCGGAGAACGGGGCGACTCTCACCGCGCTCCAGCAGGGCCGGACCGAGGACAACCTGGGCTTCGAGGCGAAGAAGGGCAGCGGCCTGAAGATCACCGGGCCGAAGGACGTGGCGGGCAGGACCGTCGCCGTGGCCAGCGGCACCAACCAGGAGAAGCTGCTCATCAAATGGAGCAAGGAGAACGAGAAGGCCGGCCGCAAGCCGGTGAACATCAAGTACTAGCAGAACGACAGCGACACCTACCTCGCCCTCCAGTCCGGCCGCATCGACCTCTACCTGGGCCCCAACCCGACCGCCGCCTACCACGCGGCCACTACCGGGAAGACGGAAGTCGTCGGCACGTACTCCGGTGCCGGCTCCACTCTCCAGGGCTTATCGCGGCCACCACCAAGAAGGACGGCGGCCTGGCCAAGCCGCTCGCCGAAGCGCTCAGCGAGATCATCGACAACGGCACGTACAACAAGGTGCTGGAGCGCTGGGGCCTGTCCGACGAGGCCGTGACCACGTCCGAGACCAACCCGCCAGGGCTGCCCAGGACCGACAGGTAGACGTCGAGGACGCGGGGCCGCAGAGCGCGGCCCCGCGACGGTTCACCGCACACCTCACGCTCCCGAAGGGAGCCGCAATGGCCAACGTCCTGTCCGTCTCCGGAAGCCCCTCCACCACCTCCCGTACCGCCCGCCTGCTGCGCCATCTGGACACGCGGCTCACGGCACAGGGGCACGAGGTGATCCCCCTGGACGTCCGCACCATCCCCGCCGAGGCACTGCTCGGCGCCGACTTCCGGCACCCGGCGATCGTCGAGGCGACCGAACTGTTCGCCCGCGCCGACGGGGTCGTGATCGGCACGCCCGTCTACAAGGCCGCCTATTCCGGGCTGTTGAAGTCCCTGCTGGACCTGCTGCCGCAGTACGGCCTGGCCGGCAAGACGGTCCTCCCGCTGGCGACCGGCGGCAGTACGGCTCACGTCCTGGCGATCGACTACGCGCTGCGCCCGGTGCTCAGTTCCATGGGGGCCGCGCACATCGTCCAGGGCTGGTTCACGCTCGACAAGGACATCGCGGTGGGCGCAGACGGCACCCTGACCGTCGCGCCGGGCCCGGCCGAGGCACTCGCACAGGTCGTCGACCAGTTCTCCGAAGCCCTCGGCAGCCGTGAGGCCCTGCTGGCGGACGCCGGACGAGCGGCTTGACCGTGACCGCCGACGACAAGCGAAAGGCGTGATCCTCCATGACCGTCGCCGCTGTACAGGCTGGGCTGGCCCGCAGCGAGTCCGAGGGGCAGAAGCGAATGCTCGCCCTGCACGGCGGCGGCCGGGACGGACTGGAGATCTATCCCAACCTGTGGGCCGGTGTCGGTCTGGTTCGCGGTGGAGCCGGCACCGCACTGGTCGGCAGTCAGGGCGAGGTGGCCGAACGGCTCGTCGAGTACCACCGGCTCGGCATCGACGAGTTCGTGCTCTCCGGCTACCCGCACCTGGAGGAGGCTTACTGGTTCGGCGCGAACGTCCTGCCACGTCTCGCCGCTCAAGGGCTGTGGACCCGAGCTGCGCGCGCGGACGCAGCCGCCCGAGTCCCCTCCTCGACCAGCATGTGAGACGCATGGCGAAACCCGGGGAGGCCCCCTTGACGTGGCACGAAGACTGCCAGAGACTCCGTAGCAGAGATTCCTAGTGAACTGGTAGGGAATGATGAAGCGTCTGGAGTCGGCCGCCGACCGCGCCGTGTGCGCCGGACAGTCGCCTCTCCTGCTGACCTCCCGCCGTTACATCGATCTCCTGCGTGTCTGCAGCGCGGCGAACCCTCCGCGCTGACACGCGGCGGCGCCCATCGGCCCCGCAATTCCACCCGGCACGGGTACGCGCCGACGCCGCCGCGCGCCCATCACCCACGTGCGCCGCCCACCGCACTTCTGGCAACCCGAAGCCGGAACCCGGACCAAGGGAGACACATGCCCGCCGAGCCCCTGCCCCCCGTGCCGTGCCTCGCCTCTCCACCGTCATTCCGGGGAAGGATCGGCGGTGCCGTGAGCAGTGGCTACTACGCCGTGTCGCGCCGCTACCGCCTGCACCTCTCACTGTCCTGTCCCCACTGTCTGCGGATCGCCATCACCCACAGCCTGCTCGGTCTGGGGGAGACCCTCCCGATGGAACTGTTGCCGGCCGTGCCTGACAGCCCCGACGGCGGTCACTCCGCTCTGCGCCCGTTGTACGAGGCCAGTTCGCACCGGCATCCCGGACCGGCCGCTGCACCGGTGCTGAGCGACGACTGGTCCGGGCGGATCGTCAGCACGGACACATCCGGCATCCTCCGGGACCTGGCCAGGTACTTCGGTGGTGACGGCTCCGACCGGCCCGCCCTCTACCCGCACGGCGCGGAGGAGGAGACCGAGGCCGTCGGGCACCTCTGCGAATACGGCATCAACGAAGCTGCGCAGCGCGCCGGCCAGGCTGACGCCGATGCCACGACGCGACAGACCGCCCTCGGCTCCCTGCTCCGCGTCCTGAGCTCACTGGAGTGGCGGCTCGCCCACCAGGAATTCATCCTGGGTGACGAGATGACCGCCGCCGACGTGCAGTTGTGGGTAACCCTGCTGCAACTCGACACCGTGCACCGCCTCCACCTGGACGCCGCTGCGGTCCACCACATCGCCGGCCATCCGCACCTGTGGGGCTACGCACGGCGACTGGCCGCCCACCCCGCCTTCGGCACCCACCTCGACCTGGACGGCATCGCCCGCCGACACCATGCCCACTGCGAAGGGCTGGAGGCCGCAGGGGCTGCGGTGCAGTTCCTGGACTGGTCCGCGCACACCATGGACGGGGCCGCGGCCCCGCCTGCCCAGCAGTGTTCGGACGGTTTCATGGAACCGCAATACGCCCTCCACCTTCGTCCATCCGAATCCGCCTAGCCTTCGACGACATGGCCCTGCCGTGCCGAGCACGGCAGCGCCCGTTCGGAGCAGGACAAACGGCCGGAAGAGCGGAGGTGACGGTGGTGCCCACCGTTTCCCGCGCGCTCGTCCCCGCTGTCGGGGTTCGCGCCGCGCACGGCTGCGTCCGCCTGCACTCCCGGCCCCACATCGATCTGCAACGGGTGGCCGGCGCCCTCTGTCGTCCCTGACCTGTTCCTCGTCGCCGGGCCCTGCGCATCAGGGCCGGTGATCACGTACGGTCGACCAGGAAGGCACCCTCTTCGTGTCCGCACATCCCCCCATTCACCTTGCCGTGGCGCTGGACGGCACCGGCTGGCACCCGGCTGCATGGCGCGAGCCGGGCGCCCGGCCCGCTGACCTTTTCACCGCCGGATACTGGGCCGGCCTCGTGGCCGAGGCCGAACACGGCCTGCTCGACTTCGTCACGTTCGAGGACTCGCTCGGGCTGCAATCCTCGCGCCTCACAGAGCTCGACGGGCGCACCGACCAGGTGCGGGGCCGGCTTGACGCGGTGCTCGTCGCCGCCCGGGTCGCACCCCTGACGCGGCACATCGGGTTGGTGCCGACTGTGGTCGCCACCCACACCGAGCCGTTCCACATCTCCAAGGCGATCGCCACCCTGGACTACGTCAGCGCCGGTCGCGCGGGCATGCGCGTCCAGGTGTCGGCACGGCAGAACGAGGCCGCGCACTTCGGCCGCCGTACCTTCCCACGTCTTCGCTTCGACGACAGGGACACCCCGGACGGCCTCGAACTGAGCGCTGGGCTCTTCGAGGAGGCGGCCGACCACATCGAGGTGGTGCGCCGCCTGTGGGACAGCTGGGAGGTGGACGCGGAGATCCGCGATGTCGCCACCGGGCGCTTCATCGACCGCGACAAGCTGCACCACATCGACTTCGAGGGGAAGCACTTCAGCGTCAAGGGACCCTCCATCACCCCTCGGCCACCGCAGGGACAGCCCATCGTCAGTGCGCTCGCGCACCAGAGTGCGCCGTATCAACTGGTGGGCTGTTCGGCCGACATCGGTTACGTCACCCCGCACGACACCGACCAGGCCCGCGCCGTCATCGCCGAAATCCGTGCTGCCCAGGCTGAGGCAGGGCGGGCGGAGGAGCCACTGCACATCTTCGGTGACCTTGTCGTGTTCCTGGACGACGATCCCGCGGCGGCGGAGGGCCGCAAGGCCCGCCTTGACGGCCTTGCGGGTTACGCCTACGCCAGCGACGCCGAGGTGTTCACGGGCACACCCGGACAACTGGCGGACCTCCTGCTGGAGTGGCGACGGGCCGGCCTGAGCGGCTTCCGGCTGCGTCCCGGAGTAATCAACCACGACCTGGAGCAGGTCACACGGGGCCTGGTGCCCGAACTCCAGCGCCGAGACGCCTTCCGGCACGCCTACGAGGCGGACACCCTGCGCGGGCTGCTCGGACTCGCCCACCCCACAAACCGCTACGCCGCTGCCTGAAGCCGGAGGAGTCGTACGACCATGAGCAAGCTGACCACCGGCACGCCGGCCACGAGCACGGCGACCGCGGGCAAGCCCGTGAAGCAGATCCATCTCGCGGCCCATTTCCCCGGCGTCAACAACACCACCGTGTGGAGCGACCCGCAGGCGGGCAGCCACATCGAGTTCAGCTCGTTTGCGCACTTCGCACGGACCGCCGAACGAGCCAAGTTCGACTTCCTGTTCCTCGCCGAGGGGCTGCGACTGCGCGAACAAGGCGGCCAGATCTATGACTTGGATGTGGTGGGGCGGCCCGACACCTTCACCGTCCTGTCCGCGCTCGCCGCGGTAACCGAACATCTCGGCTTGACCGGCACCATCAACTCCACCTTCAACGAGCCCTACGAGGTGGCCCGCCAGTTCGCCGCGCTCGATCACCTGTCGGGTGGCCGCGCCGCCTGGAACGTCGTCACCTCCTGGGACGCCTTCACCGGCGAGAACTTCCGGCGCGGCGGCTTCCTCCCGCAGGAGCAGCGCTACTCCAGGGCCAAGGAGTTCCTGTCCACCGCCACCGAGCTGTTCGACTCCTGGCACAGCGACGAGATCGTCGCCGATCAGCAGTCCGGCATCTTCATCAGGGACGCGCGGGCCGGAGCCTTCGTCCACCGAGGACAGCACTTCGACATCGCCGGCCAGTTCAACGTCCCGCGCAGCCCGCAGGGCCGCCCGGTGATATTCCAGGCCGGCGACTCCGACGAGGGGCGCGAATTCGCCGCCTACAGCGCCGACGCCATCTTCAGCCGGCACAGCACCCTGGAAGCGGGCCGGGACTTCTACGCCGACGTCAAGGAACGCCTGACCCGCCACGGCCGAACCCACGACCAACTGCTGATCCTCCCCTCGGCGACCTTCGTACTGGGCGACACCGACGCCGAGGCACAGGAGTCGGCGCATGAGATACGCCGTCAACAGGTCAGCGGCCGGACCGCGATCAAGTACCTCGAACACGTCTGGAACCGGGACCTGTCCGGCTACGACCCGGACGGCCCGCTCCCCGACATCGACCCGGACCCCGGAGAGAACACCATCGCCCGCGGACGGGCCAGCGTCCGGATGTTCCGTGACCCGCTCGCCGTCGCCAGGCAATGGCGCGAGCGCGCCGAAGCGGAGAACCTCACGATCCGCGAACTGGTCATCGAGACCACCGGCCGCCAGTCGTTCGTCGGCTCCCCGGCCACCGTCGCCGAGACCATCAACGCCTTCGTCCAGGCGGACGCCGCCGACGGCTTCATCCTGGTCCCGCACATCACCCCAGGCGGCCTGGACGCGTTCGCCGACACCGTCGTCCCGCTGCTCCAGGAACGCGGTGTGTTCCGCCACGACTACACAGGCACCACGCTCCGCGACCACCTCGGTCTGGCACACCCCGACGCACGCGCGGAGCCGGAGACCCGGCGGGCGGCGTCGTGAAGTTCCTGGCCATCACCCTCATCGTGCACGCCCCGGATCCGGTGACCGGCGTCCAGAAGTCCACCAACGAGCGCTTCCGAGAGGTGATCGACAACGCGCTGCTGGCCGAGGAACTCGGATTCGACGGCTTCGGCGTCGGCGAACGCCACGAGCGCCCGTTCATCTCCTCCTCACCACCGGTCGTACTGAGCCACATCGCCGCGCTCACTTCCCGGATCCGGCTGTTCACCGCCGTCACCACCCTCAGCCTGCTCGACCCGGTACGCGCGTACGAGGACTACGCGACCCTGGACCACCTGTCCGCGGGCCGTCTCGATCTGATCATCGGCAAGGGCAACGGCACCGCCCAACGCGAGTTGTTCCACGTCACACCCGAGGACCAGTGGGACCGTAACGCCGAGAGCTACGAGCTGTTCCGCCGGATCTGGCGGCAGGACAAGGTGAGCGCCTCCTTGCGCTTCCGCCCCGAGCTGGCAGACGCCGAGGTGTGGCCGAGACCGCTTCAGCAGCCCATCCGGGTCTGGCACGGCAGCGCGACCAGCCGGGAGTCGGTCGATCTCGCCGCCCGCTACGGAGATCCGCTCTTCTCGGCCAACGTCACCAACCCGATCGAGTCGTACGCCGAACTCATCCGCCACTACCGGGAACGGTGGGAGCACTACGGCCACGACCCGGCACGGGCCGTCGTCGGCGCGGGAACGGCCGGCTACTACGCGGCCCGCACCTCACAGGAAGCGTTCGCCGCGTACCGGCCGGTGTTCGAGGGCTATCTCGCGTTCCAGAAACGATTGGGCGTCGAGCCGGTGTTCGCGACCCTGGAGGACTTCGTCGAACGCAGCTCGGCGCTGATCGGCAGCCCGCAGCAAGTGATCGACAAAGTGCACCGCTACCACGAGCAGTTCGGACACAGCGTGCTCCACCTGCACGCCGACGCGGGCGGGCTCACCGAGGCCCGGCACCGGGCCTCGCTCGAACTCTTCCAGTCCGACATCGCCCCCGTTCTGCGACGCGACATCCCCGACCCGCCGTTCCCCTGGACTCCAGTCCTTGCCGGACCCGAGTCCGAGACCGCGTCCGTACCCGCATCCGCGCCCACCGACCGCTGAGGAGCAACACCCGATCATGTCCGGCACTCGTCTCGGAGTCCTCGACCTCGTCCCGATCTCGTCCGGCTCCACCGTCGCAGATGCGCTGCGCAACACCATCGACCTCGCCCAGCAGACCGAGCGTTTCGGCTACACCCGCTACTGGTTCGCCGAGCATCACCTCAACCCGGGCGTGGCAGGGACCTCTCCCGCCGTCGTGCTGGCCCTGACCGCCTCCGCGACCTCCACGATCAGGATCGGTTCCGGGGCCGTACAGCTCGGTCACCGCACCGCCCTGTCCACCGTCGAGGAGTTCGGACTGATCGACGCCCTGCACCCCGGGCGACTTGACCTGGGCCTCGGCCGCTCGGGTGGACGGCCCCCCGGACAGACTGCAGGGCACCCGCCGACCACAACCCCCGTCGTCGACGGGCGCGCCTCGAACGGTCTGAAGATCCCGCCACGGTTCTCCCCTGAGCACCTGTTCAGTTCGCCGCGTTTCCTGCTTCAGCAGCAACTGTTGCGCCAGCCGGGCGCGCGCCCCCAGGACTACGGCGAGCAGGTCGACGACATACTCGCGCTCCTGCGCGGTGACTACCGCTCCGCAGACGAGATCGAAGCACACGCCATCCCCGGCGAGGGTGCCGAAATACAGGTATGGATCCTCGGCAGCAGCGGCGGACAAAGCGCCGACGTCGCAGGGCGCAACGGCCTCCGCTTCGCGGCCAACTATCACGTCAGCCCGGCCACCGTACTGGAGGCGGTCGAGGGCTACCGGACCGCGTTCCATCCGTCCGACCACCTCGACAAGCCCTACGTCAGCGTCTCCGCCGATGTCGTCGTCGCCGAGGAAGACTCGACCGCCCGCGAACTGGCCACTGGCTACGGCCCGTGGGTCCGTAGCATCCGCACCGCCGAGGGCGCCATACCCTTCCCGACCCCGGAACAGGCCCGCGGCAACGCCTGGACCGAAGCGGACCGGGCTCTGGTCGCCGACCGTGTCGACACTCAGTTCGTCGGCTCTCCGGGGCGCGTGGCCGACCAGCTCGAACAACTGCAGGAGGCCACGGGCGCCGACGAGCTGATCATCACCACCGTCACCCACGATCACGCCGACAGGGTGCGCTCCTACCAACTCCTCGCAGAAGAGTGGCAACGTCGATGAGCCGGTCATGGCCCGGTTTTCTGCCTGACCGTGCCAGCGGGCACGCCTGGTCCCGCCAGCCCCGGTCTACGGCACCGCCCTGGGAAGGTGCCGACACCATCGAAGTGCCGGCACGCAGGAAGCAGATCGACCGCGCCTCCCCCTTCAGCACCGGCCGCGGCCCTCTGCTCCCACTCGACAGCGGAAACCCTGTGACGGGACGCCGGGGCGAGGTACCGATACTGGGCGGACGTTCGAATTATCGGGAGTGAAGTGGCAGGGTCGGCGGAACTGTGTGGGCTGGCCGTCGGCCTGATGATCGCGGTGGTGACCGCGCCCGTGGGAGTCTCAGGCGCGGTGTTCCTGCTGCCCGTGCAACTGAGCGTGTTCGGCGTACCCAGTCCGGCAGTCACCCCCACCAACCTTTTGTACAACGTGGTCGCCGGGCCCGGCGCCCTGCTGCGCTACCGGCGAGCGGGCCTGATGAACAACCCGCTCACCCGCCGCTTGGTGATCGGCACCCTGCCCGGAGTGATCATCGGCGTCGTGGTGAGGGTCTTCGCCGTCCCCGGCCCCACCGCCTTCCGCTTACTGGTCGCCGGATTGCTGATGCCGCTGGGCCTTTGGCTGATCGCCCGCACCCTCAGGCCCGCCCCGCCCGGCCCGGCGGCGGAGCCCTCCCCCCGCACCATCACCGGCTTCGCCCTGGCCGTCGGCATCGTCGGCGGGATCTACGGAATCGGCGGCGGCTCCATCCTCGGCCCCGTCCTGGTCGGCCGGGGCATGCCCGTGAGCCGGGTCGCCCCGGCAGCCCTCGCCTCCACCTTCGCCACTTCCGTGGTCGGCGCCGCGACCTTCGCGATGCTGTCCCTGAACGGCTCCGGGGACGTCGCCCCCGACTGGTACCTCGGGCTGGCCTGCGGCTTGGGCGGGCTGGCGGGCGGTTACCTTGGGGCGCACCTGCAGTCTCGCGTGCCCGAGACCGCCCTGCGCCTCCTGCTCGGCACCCTTGCCGCAGCCTTCGGGGCCCTTTACGCCGTTCAGTCGCTGTGATGACGACGTGACGACAACAGGCCCCTTTGGCCCGTGTCACGCAGGTCATGCAAAAGGGCAAGGAGGATCCACCGCTGCGCGGTGCACGGAAGCCGCCGCTCCTGGTTCAAAGTCCCAGAGAAGTCCCAGGGACTCCGTCACACCCCGCCTCGACTCGCATTTGTGCAGGTCAGGATGGGTGTGACGGTGCCGTTTCTGCAGGCTTTCAGATGTCCCGGAAGAGACCGCGCAGTCCCATGACCTGCGGCGATACGTGGTTGCAGAGCGTTGACCTGCGTGGATCATCTTTCAGATGTCTCCTGCGCGTGCACATTGATGCGGCCGAAAGTCCCAGGGTCCCTGCCGCCCGCGACCGTTCTCCGGGCTACACGCGGGCCTTGGCCCTGAGCCGTCGCCGGGGCCTGTCAAACGAAGGTGAGCTCAAGCGGTCGGCGCATCACCGCTGTTCAGAACCTGTTGTTTTTCCGGGTGTGATCGCCGGGTTTCCGCTGGTCAGGCGTAAATTCGCCCGCCCTGCAGTAGAGATGACACGTCGTGTTCTCT